>JANTFK010000156.1 GCA_024763595.1 Bacteroidales bacterium
TATTTACAATACCCTGTCCAGAAAAAAAGAGAAGTTTGAGCCACTCAACCCGCCATTTGTTGGTCTTTATGCCTGCGGCCCCACTGTATACGGCGATGCCCATCTGGGTCATGCCCGGCAGGCCATCACTTTTGATGTGCTTTTCCGGTTGCTGCATCACCTGGAATACAAAGTCAGGTATGTGCGGAACATTACCGATGTGGGTCACCTGGAAGACGATGCCGATGAAGGAGAGGACAAGATCCTGAAAAAAGCGCGGATCGAATCCCTGGAACCCATGGAAGTTGTACAGTATTACATGAACAGGTATCATGAAAATATGCATGCACTCAATGTATTGCCACCCAGTATTGAACCCCGTGCAAGCGGGCACATCATCGAACAACAGGAGCTTATCGATAAAATCATGCAGGCAGGTTTTGCCTATGAGGTGAACGGGTCGGTATATTTTGATGTTACCGCCTATAACAAGGATCACAACTACGGCCGGCTTTCCGGCCGACGGATTGAGGACCTCCTTTCCAATACCCGTGAACTGGACGGACAACCGGAGAAAAAGAATCCCCTTGACTTCGCTCTCTGGAAAAAAGCAGATCCTACCCATATCATGCGCTGGTCTTCACGGTGGAGCGAAGGATTTCCGGGCTGGCACCTGGAGTGTTCAGCCATGAGTACAAAATACCTGGGTATCGAATTTGATATACACGGCGGTGGCATGGATTTGCTCTTCCCGCATCACGAATGCGAAATCGCACAGAATGTTGCCGGATATGGAAAACCTTCTGTCCGGTACTGGATGCATAATAACATGATCACCATAAACGGACAGAAGATGGGCCGCTCGCTGGGAAATTTTATAACACTTGATCAGTTGTTTTCCGGGGAGCACGACCTGCTGGATCGGGCCTACACACCCATGACCATCAGATTTTTCATCCTGCAGGCACACTATCGCAGCACCCTTGATTTCTCCAATGAAGCGCTTCAGGCTTCTGAAAAGGGATTGATGCGCCTGTTGAAAGCTGTAGAAGAACTTGATTCTCTCCAGCCGGCAAGATCTTCCTCGATCCGTGTGGATGAGCTGAAAACCCGGTGTAACGATGCCATCATGGATGACATGAACACCGCCAGGCTGATCGGACACCTGTTAAGCGGGGTCACCTGGATCAACAACCTGGCAGAAGGAAGAGAATCCATTGCTGCTGAAGACCTGAAAGAACTGAAGGCCCTCTATCATAATTATGTATTTTCCGTTTTGGGGTTGACCAAACCGGAAGTGTCAGATCCCGGAAAGGGGATCACAGCCGAACTGGTGGAGATGATCCTGCAATTAAGGCACGAAGCAAAAGTTAAAAAAGATTTCGACACAGCCGACCGCATTCGCAATGCCCTCTCAGAATTGGGTATTACCGTAAAAGACCGGAAAGATGGGGCCGACTGGGAAATCAACTGATATGTCCGGACCATACCGATCACAAACCATTGCCATAGGGAACCTCCTGCTGGGCGGGGAACAACCGGTCAGGGTACAATCCATGACCAATACCGACACCAATGATGTAAAGGCTACCGTTGATCAGTGCATCCGGATGATCGGGGCAGGTGCAGAAATAATCCGGCTCACCACCCAGGGAAAAAGAGAGGTCGCTAACCTGAAGAAGATACGGGATGCGTTACGATCAGCCGGATTTCAAACCCCGCTGGTTGCAGATATCCATTTTAAACCGGACCTGGCCCTGGAAGCGGCCCGCGTAGCGGACAAGATCCGCATAAATCCAGGAAACTACCTGAAAGGTAAACCGGTTGAGCATCTGTTGCCCGTACTGCTGGAAACCTGCCGTGTACACCATACAGCCATACGCATCGGGGTGAATCATGGTTCTCTCGCAGAGCATATTGTAAACAGGTTTGGGGATACACCGGCCGGGATGGTTGAATCGGCCATGCAATTCCTGAGGGTATGCCGGGAACAATCCTTTCATCAGGTGGTTGTTTCCATGAAATCGAGCAACCCCCGGGTAATGATACAATCGGTAAGGCTCCTTGTTCGCCGGATGAAAAAAGAGGGGATGGCTTTTCCCCTTCACCTGGGCGTTACTGAAGCGGGTGATGGTCCCGAAGGCCGTATCAAATCGGCCGTTGGACTGGTTCCCCTGTTGCTGGAAGGATATGGTGACACCATCCGGGTTTCACTGACCGAACCGCCAGAGATGGAGATGCCGGTGGCCCGGTCACTGCTCAGGCTTTTTCCCGGCAGGACCCAACCAGCCTTTGAGCCACCGGAAAAACTTGCATGGGATCCGTACGCATATCAAAGAAGGGAATCTACACCGGTCATGCAACTGGGAAACGGAAGCAAAGTCAGGATCATCAGTCAGGAACTCCCGGAACGTGATGCCGACCTGTTACCTGAAACCATTCTTCCCCATTGTGTCACCTATGAGCAATGGCAGGAATCCCCGGAAATACTTCAACCGGGCCGGCATGTGTTGTTACTGGAACAGGGCAACCATTCCATCCTGGAAATCAGGTCCCGGTTAAACAGTTTCTGCAAATCCGGGAGACCGGTCCCTGTGATTTTTAAAACGACACACTCCATCAAAGATCCGGAATTGTTCCGGCTCAGGCTGGCAGGTGAACTGGGCTCCCTGCTTGTGGAAGGTGCCATTGATGCGGTCTGGGTTGAACACAACAACTTTACCTGTGCCATGATCAATGAAACCGTTTTAATGATACTGCAGGCCGCAGGGGCCAGGATCAGTAAAACTGAATATATCGCCTGCCCATCGTGCGGAAGGACACAGTTTGATATTCTTTCCAGGTTAAAAGAGATCCGCCAGGCCACCTCCCATCTTACATCACTGAAAATTGGCGTTATGGGATGTATCGTGAATGGTCCGGGTGAGATGGCCGATGCCCATTATGGTTATGTGGGTTCCGGTCCCGGCAGGGTAAGCCTTTACAAAGGCAAAAAAGTTATGCGTAAGAACCTGCCTGAACAGGAAGCATTGCCGGCACTGATAACGTTGTTGAAACAGGAAGGCGACTGGAAAGAGCCTTGAGCGCCACCGGTTTCATTATGCTTTATCCAACGAAAAAATAAATGTGGTCCCCTGGTTCACCCTGCTCCTCACAGTAATGGTCTGGTTGTGTGCCTGTATGATGTGTTTCACAATGGATAAACCCAGCCCTGTACCACCAGATTCACGGGAACGGCTTTTATCGACCCTGTAAAAACGCTCGAATATCCTGGGCAAATTCTTCTCTTCGATCCCTATACCGTTATCGGTAATATCCACCAGGATATTCTCCCCTGTATCGGTAAAACCAATGATGGTCCTGCCTCCTTCTTTGCCATATTTTATAGAGTTGCTGATCAGGTTGCTGATCACCTCCATGATCCGTTTTCTGTCGGCCATAACCTTTACGGGTCTGTTGTAATTTCTGTCAAAACCAATCTTGACATTTTTCTCTCCCGCCTGCATTTCCTGATATTCAATGACCTCCTCTACCAGCCTGACCAGGTTCAGGGGTTCCAGTTTCAGTTTAAATTCTCCCGATTCCAACCTGGCAATGGAATCCAGGTCCTCCACGATACTGATCAGTCTGTTGGCGCTGCGTTCGGCCCTTTTCAGATACAACCTGTTAATGCTTTCATCCTCCATACCTCCATCCAGCAGGGTGAGAATGTAACCCTGGATATTAAATATGGGCGTCTTCAGTTCATGGGAAACATTACCCAGAAAATCTTTTCTATACTTTTCCAGCTGCCGCAGTTTATTAATCTCCCTGGACTGGTTGTCTGCCCACACCTGCACTTCCTGGTTCAGGTCAGTTATCAAATCTCTCCGGTCCGTTTTCTTCCGCAGACCCTTCCCAGGCATGGTAAAGCTGTGAACGGTCCTGTAGATCGGATCGATCTTTTTCTCAATAAAAAGGGAAAAAGAGATGCGTACAATGACAAATACACCTGCAGCCACAACCAGTCCGGGTACCAGGAATTTCATAATGGGATGTGCAATGCCGGCATATTGATGGAGCACCATGCCCAGTATCACTACCAGCATTACCAGCATGGTCATGATCAGGGAATATGTAAATCCTTTTTTCATCGAACCGGTTACCAACGGTGAAATGGCGTTTCAATATGAAAAAATATGCCATACTCACCATACCGGTTAATGGCAAAATCAACCCTGAAGACCTGGTCGTAGTAAGTAACAAAATCGATTCCGGCACCGGTGGAATATTGCCAGTTATTGACCATGGTATTGGTGGGACCGGGGAAATCATTGTTTACAAATCCCGCATCGGCAAAAATATTGAAATAAATGGCGTAATGCACTTTGCTGAACTGCTCCATACCAATCAGGGGCAGGGTGTAGGTGGTAGGTTTTACCAGCTGGAACTTCAGGATATATTTGGTTATAAAATAATCGGACCCATCCATTACATAAGATTCATATCCACTTAAAAACTCATGGTAGCCCAATCCCCTGTTCAGTACATGGGGAAGTACTTTTTCCTGGGAATAATGTGCTTTGGTCGCGTTAGAAAAATAGAGCCGGTTGACCAGTTTTTGATGAAACATCAAAACTGTTGTAAACCTTAAGGAGGGATAGGGGAATGCTGGTATGATCCCCAGTCCAACTTTTTCAGCCCTCAACTTTACAATAAAACCCTCCAGGGGATATATTTTTGAATCCCTGATATCATACACAAAATCATAGGATAACCGAAAATAATTCAGCCGGGTCCTGGCTTCTCCCAGAAAATTAGGATTAACAATGGCCACTGAATCGGAAACCAGGTAATCCAGGTATTCGAACCGGAAAGAATGAGTAGCATATAACTTTCTTCTGTAACTGTAGTTGGCAAAGGCATTGAGCCTGATCTGAGCAGGTTTGTCCAGGGGCCTGTACTCAACAGGTTGATTATAGACAGTGGATATAAACACTTCGTTTTGCTGGTTCATATTGAACCCGGTGGAAATCCCGTGCTGCTGTTTTTTTCCCAGGTTGGGAACTGAATAGGCCAGGGCATATTCTCTGATATAACCAAGCCGGAGTTTGGCTGTCAGCAGTTCGTTGCGCCCTCTGAAATTGTTCCAGCGCAACCAGGCTCCGTAATTGATTTTCTCCCAATCTCTGTTCTTAATGAAAGTGCTGAAATTCCGGTCTGCATACTCCAGGATCGGAACGGGCCAGATATACCAGCGCTCGGTAACCCTGAGAATCACCTGAATATGATTTCCCGGTAAATGATTGACTTCAAAATAGACGAAATTAAAGAGCAACAGGTTCAGCAAATTTTCCCTGCTTCGCTGCAAAACAGGCAACAACTCCATTTTTCTGATTGTATCTCCAACCCCAAAAAGCAGTTCGCGTAAAATAATCTGCTCCTTTGTTACCCGGTTACCCTCAATGACAATTTCATGAACCACGAGCCGGTCACTGGCAATCATTAAAGAGTCCTGTGCAGCAATAACCAGTCCATTGCCCAGCAGGAATGAAATTGTCAGGATCTGAATTGCCTTAGCCATACGCTATCAGCTCACCGCCACAAGGTAATAAAATATTTAAATGTATTTTACAGCTAAACAGCGAGCGAAGGATCATCTGGATTTCCGTGGGAAGAGATGTTATTCCTGAAAACGGATAATAATCGAAGCCAGTTCCATATCGGTACGGGTAGTGATCTTGATATTGTCTTTCTCTCCTTCCACCAGGGTTACTGTGCCATGAAGCAATTCAAAAACAGCAGCATCATCTGTGTAGACGGCGTCCATTGTTGCCTGATAGGCCGCTTTGATCAAAGGGGCCCTAAATACCTGCGGGGTCTGCACGCGTCTTACCCTGGAGCGGTCCAGATTGCTGGATTTTTCCTGTTCGTCCACCATCCTGACCGACTCTTCCATCCTGACAACGGGTATGGCACTGCCTGTTTCGGCTGCCACCCGGTAACAGCGTTCCAGAAGCTGTTGACTGACAAACGGCCTTACTGCATCATGAATGCCAACAATGGTATGATCATCCAAATACTGAAGACCATTTTTTACAGAGTTATATCTCTTCTCTCCTCCCGGAACCACCTTAACCCCCCTGGCCTCCGCATGGGATATGGAGATCTTTTCCCAATATTCCCTGTGTCCGGGGGCCAATACCACGATGATCTGCATCTGCGGATCAAACCGGATGAATTGCCTTAGTGTATGAATGATTACAGGTAACCCGGCAAGATCCAGGTATTGTTTGGGAACTGTTCCTCCCATCCGGCTTCCCGATCCGCCAGCTACAATTACTGCTGCTTTTTTCATACAAAAAAGCAATTTATCAATTCCATAAGAACCGTTCTATCCAGCGGTTTGGTGACAAAATGATTGCACCCGGCCTCCAATGCCCTGTCCTTTTCCTCTTCCATCACAAATGCCGTCTGGGCTATAATGGGCACCCCTGGATTAAACAGCCTGATTTTCCGGGTAGCCTCCAGGCCATCCATTTCAGGCATCTTAATATCCATCAGGATTATATCGGGTTTTATTTTTCTGGCCATTGTCACCACTTCCCTGCCATTCACTGCACGTAGAATTTCTGCTCCGCTCTTGCGTAAGATCTCCCTGATAAAATACCAGTTCATCTCTTCATCTTCTGCTACCAGGATCTTCTTCCCACTCCATTCATAGCTTTTATTCGAAAGCAGCAGCGGAGGTTCTTCTTCAGGTTCCTCAATTACAAGCGGCAGTGTAAAAAAGAAAGTTGTGCCTTGATGTAGTGTTGATTCCACCCACATTTCACCCCCCATCAGATTTACCAGGCTTTTTGAGATGGGTAGCCCCAGGCCGGTGCCTGTGATCTGCCTGGTTTTTTCCTGGTCAACCTGGCCAAACCGGTCAAAAATCAGTTTGATCTTGTTCGCCGGAATCCCTATACCTGTATCCTTCACAAAGAACTCTATATATCTGTTATCCTGGAGATTATATCCAAATATAACTTCTCCTTCATGGGTGAATTTCAGGGCGTTTCCAATGAGGTTATTGAATACCTGCCGCAGCCTGAATTCATCAACAACCACAGTAAAATCACGTGAGTTAATTCCTTTCTTCAACTGGAAAGTCACCTTTTTCTGTCCGGGTGCATCCCCTCTGATCCGGTGGAAATATGAAGAGTATATCTCATCCATCAGGTCATTGATCTGAACAGGTTTATTAAAGATCTTTAATTGTCCCGACTCAATTTTTGAAATGTCAATGATATCATCAATGATATTCAGGAGCTGCCTTGAGGAATAATCGATATGTTTCAGGTAAAGTTCCCGTTTTTCATCATCCAGGTCAGGATCCCTCAACAGAT
>JANTFK010000157.1 GCA_024763595.1 Bacteroidales bacterium
CTCCCCCGGGATCTTATGCTGGTCGGCCAGGGTATTGTTATCATCCAGGTGAATGTGGACGGGTATCTGTTTCTCGTGCAACAAACGTACAGTATCCACCAGCACTTCCTTATTTACATGGCAATGCCCCGTATCCAGCGCAATACCCATATTCTCATACCCCTGCTCACCGATAAGCCTTGCCCCTTCCTCTACGGTCAGGATCAGATCGCTCTCCAGCATGTGAGCCGGCTCCAGTAAAAGCAGGGCATCCTTTTGAACCGCATAATCCACCAGTTCCGAAAGACTGGCATTCAGGTCTGCCATCCCCTGTTTGTAACCCTGTCCGTACAGCGTACGGCCCGGACAGAGGCTCACTTTTCTGCAACCCAGGGCAAGCGAAGTATCTATACTTCGTTTAAGGTATATGACACTATCCTTGCGGATGCTCTCAATGGGACTACATAAATTGGTGGGGTAACCAAACTGGGCAGGAATGAAACCGGATATCTCCACGCCTGTCTCATCAATCACCTTTCTAACGGAGGCAACAGCTTTTGCGTCCATATCCCTGTAATAGGCATGCGGACGGCCTCCCCATATTTCAACGCCGGGATAACCAATTTTCGCCCCTCTCCTGATCGTATCTTCAAGCCTGTAGTTATAGTAGAGCTTTGTTGAATAGCTTAATTTCATGGCGTTCAGGTTATTCTTCAGCAATTAATGCTTCGATCATGGCTTTCATTTTCACGGCCTCTTCCATAATATTATCAATGCCGCTGATGTCAACGACAATATAACCATCATAATTGACCTTTTTCAGGGTATCGATGATATTTTTAAAATCAATATTGCCTTTACCCGGCTGGTAATGGTAGGGACGGCTGCCGTCATTATCCGACAGATGTACCAGTTTCAGGTAGTTGCCCAGTTTATAGATGCCCAGATCCAGGTATTCACTGATGGCATGCGCATGGGCCACATCATAAACCATCCCGATGTTATCGAGGCCCGTATCTTTAAACAGGCATATGGTTCCGTCCACCGAAGAGATAAAATCGCCGGCTCTCATCTCCATGGCAAAGGTGAGTCCGTTCTCACTGGCAATGGCAGAAGATTTTTGCAGCTGGCTGATCACATAATCCCTGAGCTCGGACCACTGAAAACCTTCTGGAACATTCACCGATATGGATGGACCGCCATGGTAATAAGATGTTCGTTCTGCAGGCACCATTTCGGGTGGAAGATAAAAACAGTTGGTAATCATCTTTGCCCCTATGGAAGCTGTCATTTCGCAAATCCTCCTGAAATCTTTTACCGCCTGTTCACTTTTCGCCTTATCGAGCGAGAAAATATCATAGGTTACGGCCATGATACTGACAACATCCAGGTTCAGCTCCTTTGCCCGGTTAGTAATCTTATCCCAATTGTCATCATAATCCTGGTATTCCCCGGCCACAATTTCCATTTCCATGGTATCAAAACCGGCATCAGTAATCTCTCCCATTACTTTGATAATATTGTCAACAGTGGGAGGAAGACCATACTTCGTAATCGGAATCGTAAATCCGCATGTCACATTCATCATAACTTAAATATTTAATAGGTAAATAGTTAATATATTATTTATCAAGTTACATTCCGGCTATTGCACCAGGCGAACCCGGGAAAACAGATCAATAACTTCTTCCTTCGATAAATCGAATTGTATATAGCGCCGTTTCCCGACAGGAACCGTAATACTTTCTGCACCTGCCTGTAGCGGGATCTCCAGGCCCGGTTCTTCAAATAATTGCACCTTACTGGAGGTTACGGGTAATTCCATCTCCCCATCACCGCAGGTATGCCAGTAAACAACCCACACCTTGTTGTGCCGGTTAAAAACAAATGCGCGAATCACCGCATGCTCTCCGGGTATGGTGAGGATCTGTTCACAGGGCTGCAGTTCCAGCTCCCCCTCTTCATCAAGAAGCAAAATATGTTCCTGTTCCTCATTGCGAAGGCTTAACTTCTGATCTTCTGTCAGCCAGTCTGTTGCACGTACCTCTTCCCACCTGCGTATCACTTCAAGGTTATCATCCGTTCTGGGATGACGTCTAAAATTTTCAATCTTACCTTCAACGGATATAATGGAATTCCAGGCTGCAGCACGGCTGGTAATATATTCAAACATGTCGGGCTGCATACCGATGGTCTCTTTCCCGGGAACATTATAACTGGTCCAGCCAAAATCGATGGAACTAAAATCGTTGGCGATCAATTTGATCTCTGTCAGCGGAAATTTCCGGGTGGCTGCCTTCACAGTCTCGGGCGGGAAAACATCAAATGCGTTTCCCCGGGTTAAAATGTGCCAGCCAAAATGTGATTTCTGTGCACCCTCGGCAAAGATGGATTTTGTTTTAAGCGCATTGTATACCACCAGTTGTGCCCTGGTCACATTATACCAGTAGGGAGGGTTCACGTCCTCCGCTCCATCGTAATAGATAAACCTGAATCCGCACTCCTCCACAATGTTGGCAATTCTTTCCGCCACCTCCTGTTGTATATCGGTGTTTTGATTAAAACGGGCAAAAATCGGCCAGGTATCGATATCCAGCAATCCAAGAATCGCCCCCCGGTCCTGTTCTCCAGGCATGGTTTGCAGATCGCCCCTTACGCAGTTCAGAAACTGATAGGGTGGTGTGGTAGTGTATGTTTCATAGGAAATGATCTCCATACCGATCTTTAATTTCCGTCTGCCCATTTCCAGGGTACAGCCTGCCGGATTCTCCTCCACCGTGATGGTTGTACTGCCTTTGTCCAGCGGTTCACGCAGGGTAAAATACCTTCTCAGATTCAAACGGGTATCGGGAACAGGTATAACATACGGATCGTTGAGTGAGGCCTTATTGTAATGAATATGAAACCCCGGCAGAATACCCGCCTCACTGATCCTCCGGGTAACCTCCTTCAGGTCCTCTATGCCATTGGGATACTCGGGCCGCCAGGTAAAATGCCCCATAGAGCTGGCAAATGAAGAATAATATATAATCATATGCCGGAAACCCGCCTTTTTGGCATAGGCAATATGCTCATCGATATTCTGTGTGGATACTACGCCGCGCGCAGCATAGTATGAGTGCCTGTACTCCTTGCTCCTTCTGCTCTCCACACCCAGGGGAAGATGATAGTCCCGTTCAACCCGGTCTATCCGGTCAAGCAGTTTACTTTGATCGGTGGTGATCAATGCGGCCCCCACCTGTCCGGTTTTCACATCACGGTCGCCTCCTGCCTGGAAGATCCTGTATCCCACTCTCTTTTCCGCATCAATCCTGCAGGCCGGATCGGTGGCCAGCAGATTTACTGCCACCTGATCATCCCACATGACATTTAACCACTCGCCAAAATGAGTCCGCTCCTTTACCGGCAACTGCAAAAAGACAAACTCATCAATCTGTGTTTTACGCGGGTCGCCTATTTTAGTGGCAACATGCTGTAATCTCTCCAGGGTAAAACCAATGTATTGATCTGTGATATTCAGATGAATAACCGCCTCATAATCGGTCAGCTCAAAACGGGCTACCAGATGATCCCCTTCCCTGTAT
The DNA here is from genome assembly GCA_024763595.1 of Bacteroidales bacterium. Lineage (GTDB taxonomy): Bacteria > Bacteroidota > Bacteroidia > Bacteroidales. The sequence goes on from JANTFK010000157.1 coordinate 3,564, forward strand.
AAAGAATCTGCATCAAAAGTTTTGCGTTTAGCCGGATAGGTGAGCTTGATCTCATTGTGATAGGGCATATCCTGGGTGATTGAAAATGCCGGTAAATGAATCCCTTCCATCAGGCACTCCTGCCCGGTTGACTTATGGATCAGGCTGCGGGCAGTCCCGTCATTTGCCAGTACAAGGCGCATCTCTGCATTCTCAATGACGATATCCGAACCGGCATCATTTTCATCAGGTCCCGTACAGGCATAACCAGCGATTGAAAGCACAAACAGCAGCAGAAAACGGGTAACCCGGACTGTATTAAACAGATCATGTTTCATCTTGTATCTTTTTTCTATCATGTATCAATCCAAACCATTTGTCTATACTGAACTTTCCTTGCTAATCAATACAGGTGATGAATAAATCACCAGCGGTGATGTACTGTTTTCATCCTTATAGTTCCCCTGGACCCACATTCTGACCTTTCTACCCAGTTCAATCCATCCGGGATCTATGGAAGTAATGGAGGGAGAAACCACTTCGGTAATTTCAGAATTGTCGCAACTGATGATGGAAGCCTGTTGCGGGATCCTGATCCTGTTTGCTTTGAGCCGGGACAGCAGGTATACTGCCTCCATATCCTGCTCAGTCATGATACCAACCGGATGACTGGTTTCATTGATGATGGATACCAGATGTTGCCAGTCGTGAATGATGCCATTCATGATACTGTTTTGAGATACGGCATTTTTAAAGGTATCGCGCATCTTCGTAAAAATGGACTGATCTTCCGGGTTTCTTGAAAAATAGAATATCCGATCCAGGTTATTTTCCCGAAAATGGTTAACGGCAATCTCTACACATGCTTCATAATTACATAAGAACACAGGCTCTTTTGGTGCAGCCGGAGCCTTATCTATCCATCCAATCTGGATACGGCGTTTAAAAGGTTTCAGTACCTTATCGATCTCCTCCTCTTTCCCTGCAATGGGCACTACAAGAAGACGGTCGATGGCCTGCCGGGATATCAGATCTTCAAGCAAAACGGTCAGTTTTTTGTCTGACTGCCTAATTTCATTAACCTGGAAAGCTATATCTTCCTCCCTTTCATCAATCAGGCCCTGGTAGATGGGCTTGATGTATACACCATCAATTTTACATAACAGCGCTACCCTGAAATTTACTTTATTCTGCGAAGCCACAAAATACCCCATGCCCTGCTTCGGCAGTAACTCCCCTCTTTGCACCAGGTTCTCCAGGCTCAGTCTGACTGTTTCCCGGCTGGCACTAAACTCCCTGGAAATCTGGGTAATGGAAGGAATGCGATCACCGGGAAGCCACACACCGTTCCGGATGTTTAACAATATCCAATTGCGTATGTTCTCTTTAAGTGACATTGTAGAATGATATATCAGGAATATATGCTGCACTATACTATACTATACTATAGTATGCGCAAATTTTACCAAACACTAAAATATAAACTATAATTCAATTATACAATAATACTTAGGGTAGACTTGTACTGAATTAGCAAGCCTTACTATGCAATACTATGAAATACCCGAAAAGGATCCCCTGTTATCACAACATCTTCAGCATGGCATCCGCTTTTTCCTCATATATCTGCTGCCATCCCGGTGCCACCAGGCAGTCACTGTCTTCCTGAGCCCCGCCAACGTTTCGAAGCTGTTCTGCGGTAGGGGTGTAGTAGATGTAGCCATTGGTATAACCGGCTACAAAAGTAAACTCATAGGGAGACATTTTCTTGATATTCAGCCCAATCTGAACACTTAATTCCCCCGGAAAGGTAAGCAGTACAAACGCTCCGATTCGGAGTCCTGTAATCCCGGCATCAATCATCTCCTTACCGGAAGAGATACGTTCTGCCTGGTGTTTGCGTAACAGATCCAGGTTGATTTGATTCCTGGTCAGTTGTTCCATGATATGAATGTTTTGAATGTACTGACTCATGTTTCGCCGGTTTTCGGCATCAAGCTTCTCCAGGTCATCCCGGCCTATCGCTTTTTCATGCATATAAGCATGGGAATAATAAGATGGAAATTCGTCTGACAGGCTGTATTTTACTACCAGAGGAATGAACGTTTTCAGATTAAGGCTCGTGCCTCTTAAAGCGTGAAGTAATCTTTCCTGTTCGGTTTCCAGGGAAGAGATGCGTTGTGCAAGATCGGCACGGGGCAGTTCGACCACTTGGTTTATAATCCTGATCCGGTTATCTCTTTTGCTGTCTATCTTCCTCAATGTCTGCAGCGTACTAAGACCCAGCATATTTCCCAGTGGCTCCGCATCCCGGGGATGATTTACATCTTTATACCATACCGGATTGATATCTCCGGCACACCCCTGCAGGAACAGTGCGATTGCACCCTCACTCAGATTATCTTCAATCACCCTGGACGCAAAACCGGTAATATCTGCCGTATTACCCCCACCTGGAACTCCCTGAATGGGGTGTACAGCAAAATTGTAAACCACGGCCAGGGTGCGTCCGTCTTTTCTGTCCAGCCTGAGAATACCTATTTCAGGATCAACCGGGCCAATACCGGAAACCTCTTCGTCGGGCACAAGCGAATATGCATGACGAACATCTGCTTCTTTGCCATCCTTCAGTTTCAGCCGCCGGTTCTCCATGATGCGGTCCTCATAACCGGTACCCACACCAGTATTCACAGGAACCATATGCTGAAAAGCTGCCTGCACCGCCTGAAAAATCCGTTTATCAACATCAGAACATACAACACCGTGACAATGGCTGGCATTGATCAGAACGTTCCCGGACTTTATATGGAGCTCTTGCTCGATCCGCGAACGGACCTTGCCAAGATAGTCGTTACTGATGTATCCAATCTCGCCTATGGCAACAGCATCAACCGAAACAATCACAACGGTTGTTGTACCACCACTCAAAACGAGTGCCCGTACATACAGACGGTCATTAACCGGACCTGCTACCGTATCGGTAATATCAATTTTAGCTGCGCCCGCTCTGAGTTGTGTTGCATTTGCATTACTCATCGTCAGAAACTCCGCAACAACCAATGCAAGAGAAAAAAAGACTTTCATATGACTGTAAGATTAATTTTCACAATGTTAAGGGCACCTCTAAAAACCTTTTTTTGGTGCCATTGTTTGATATGAATGTAATTCAATTTTTTATACAAACCACAAATTTTCCTGCTAGACTTGTTTGATTTTTACATCCGCTTTCACATGATTTTTATACTGTAAAACTAAGCAATAAACCGGGTAAAAGCAGTTTAATATATTAACAATCAGTTGATTATATCAACTTTGAGTTTTTAGAGGTGCCCTTAATGAAATCCACACAGAGTGTCCGGGATATCTAGTTGACACTCTGGTCATAATAATCCTATACTACTGCGGGGATTTTCCAGGGTGCACGACCTCCGTTTGGCCTTTCTAGCAACATATTTGCTGCATTATTCTCAATAAATCTTTCACCCTTCTTGGCGAGAAAATCAACCGTCTTGGTAAGTTCCAATATGACCTGATCCGGATGCAATGCTTTTTTCTTCAAAGCTACACCAGACTTATCCTAAGTATCAAATATTTGATGCCCGTTTTTTAAAAAATAATACAGTGAAAAAGTTGTCGTTGCTTTTTTTGTGATGTGCACTACAATCGTTTTGTATCAACAAAAAGCGCAAACAAACATTAGCGAGTCGATACAGCGAAATTATTGTTTCCCGGGTGTAACCTAATGAATGGCTATTTGCCGGGCGAGTTGACGCTCGTTTGAGTG
>JANTFK010000158.1 GCA_024763595.1 Bacteroidales bacterium
CCACATCGGGAGTATAGGGATTATCGGGCCGTGTCCAGGGTGCCTGGCCGCGCACCTGGTTATCAGCATATCCAAAAGCCCTTCTGAATGACTGCAGCAATGGTGGATGGTCCAGGTCCACGGCCCCCCTGATCATGGTACCGGTGAGTGTGTATACATCCCCCGGAATGGATGGAAATGAATCATGCATGGGGTAATAGGGCTGCTCATGTGCACTGTTGACCCTGATAACACCGTTATTCCCCAGTTCATCCTGCCATGGAACATCACGGGCCACCGTATCACCCGGATTACTGTAAGTCACCCGGGCATCCCTCCGGGTGGTGGAAAAATAATAATCACTGCCCGCCAGTTCATACCAGGTTTCATCGGGCAATCCATTCCCGTTCCCATCCTTCATAACCCATACCACACCCGGTTCAGACCATGTTTCCAGGGGATTCCCGAAAATGGTAAAGTCCACGCCATAAGGATTATCCGGGTGATTTTCCACCGGGTTTTCAAACCGGAAGACCACATACCCCCCAAAGGCACCCAGGCACAGGGACCCATTTATCCCACCCGCAACGGAGGGGGCGTAACCTGGGAATCCCCAGGGCACCGTATTAATGTACTGTCCCGGTGCGGGCCTGTATTCCAGCACCTCAGCAATATACTGTGCCTCCGTTTGCAGGAGGCTCAGTATACATATGCCGGATATGAGGATCTTTCTGTGCAAGAATATTAAAGTTTCTGTATCATACTGGTTACAGTATTCATATTCAGGGTAACCCTCAGGATATAAACCCCTGTGGGCTGATCGGTGATGTCGATGGTTTCTCCCGGTTCCGGGGTACTGTTTTCATACACTGCTGTACCGGCCAGGTTATAAACGGTTATCTGCAGAAGATCGCCTTCGCCCGTATCCAGTGTAAACAAACCTGTTGACGGATTGGGGAAGATCCCGATAGAGAAAGGTTGTTTTTCATCCATACCGACGGCAGGTTGCACGGTTACCAGGAATGAATCCCTGACCGACAATCCACCCGAAGTTCCCTCTATGATAATCTCCGTGGTCCCGCCCTGACTATCAGAAGCACTAAGGGTCAGTTCATCACCGTTCAATGATGTTCCTGCCACCTCTTCATTGCTGTTGGATATTACGGATTTCTGGATAACTGCTCCGGGATCATCCGGATCGGTAAACAGATCCGTAAGATCAATCACTGTATCCGCAGCACCAACCTGAATGTTTACATCCGGAATGGGGTTCAGCACCTCCGGGGCCATATCGGGAATAACATAGAGGTTATCAAGGCAGAAATAACCCGGTGTATTCATCCCCCAGTCACCCATATCGGATGAAGCCAGCGCAAACATCAGACTGTCAACTTTCCCCAGTGCACTCAGATCCACCCATTGCCATGTTTTGATAATATAGTCGGCGGCTTCATCCTCTGACCGAAAATCAGCAAGATAAAACCCAATGGTATCGGTAGGCACACCCTCTTTCAGACCCCAGATATCCAACCTGAAATAATCCGGATCGCTCCCGTCCTCCCCGCCGAATTTTTTCGCAAAATCATCTCCAGACGCCATGGAGAGTGCTGCAGTGGTACTGTTGGTCACAAATAAGCCTTCCACGGCATGTGCCTTATTTTCAGTAAAGCTTAGAACTGACGCGGCATAGGGATATCCGACCGCATAATTTCCGCTTGTATCAAATCCTGAACCTGTTATAGCACTATACTGGTTCATCCAGCCCGGTGTAATCATATCTGTCCGGTTACTATAAGCAAATCCACTCCATGAGAACCAGTCCGGATTATAATTATTCCGGAACCGGACAGCTGCAGAAACAAATCCTCCGGATCCGTCCGAGCCATTCCAGAAGCTTTCAGGATCAAGTGTGAGATCTTCAAAAACGGATACCATATAATCGCCTTCAATACCGGGCCAGGTTCCCACCACCGTACTTAAGGTTACCGATTTACCTCCACTGGTGGCTTTCATAACCAGGTTTGCCTGTCCGGCCGAACCAAAATTACCCGAAAGCGAAGTTTGATCTACAGAGAGATCCGCCACAGTTATATCTGACATCTCCACAATCTCAAATATAAAATCATCCGGATCATCTAAATCGGTCACATAACGGGATAAATCGATGGGGCCAATGCTCCCCGATTCATATCCTGTAATAACAGGAACCGGACCGGTCAGGAACGGCGCATAATCAACGGTATGCACATCGGCCAGCGGCTGGTTATACCCAATCGTTAAGAGGCTGTTTCCCACTTCAGGAACCCTATAATCACCCCTTGACTTAACCATTCCCAACCATTCATCGGACAGTGCAATCGTGTCATAGTTGTAGCCTGCTCCTTCGGTTCCGTTCCAACGGGCCAGCACCTGCGATCCTCCCCAGACATTCATGGTAAATACTACGTTTTCGCCTTCATCTACTTCACAATCATATACTGCCATCGGCAGGTCCGCCAGTTTATCAGCATCTGATAGCTGCAAAGGAGCTGCTTCCGGAGAACCAATCACAGATGCCAGTTCGGTGCTGTCCCATCTGTAAAGCGCATTTGACCCGGATAAAAATGAGGTTCCAAAATAGAGATTCCCATGGGAATCAACGGCCAGACCAGCCGAGTTGCCCCCGGTTTCAATAATTTTCCGGTGATGGTCCAGACCCGAAGTATCCAGCACATAAATGGCATTGGGCGTATTATAATCCGGGCTGTTTAACCCCGAAACAAGAATGGAATCGTTCCAGAAAGCCAGGTCCCAGTTGGATGCCATCCTTGCCATCAGATTCCACCGACCCGATGTCACATCAATGGCATAGATCCTGGCATCTGCGTTGTCAATATCCGTATATCCTGCCCAGAGAAAAGCTCCATCAGGAGCGATACTCAGGAAACTGGGAAAGGAAGGAAGCTGGTAGTCAGCAGGTTTCCCATATTTGTTGCCAACGCCTCTCAACGTGGCATCAATCTGGAAAACAGTATCCCCATCATTAAAATAGAAAAATCCTTCATTCACATCGAAAGTCCGGACAGACACCGTATCGGAAAAGAAGTAAGCCACCTTGTGGCCCTCTGCAGGGGTCAGATAGGATTGTCCAAAAAGCGAAAGAACCAGGACTGATAGTCCTGTCAGTGTTGTGTAAAATTTTTTCATCATGCTGCAATTTTAAGTATAACAACCATTTAAAATCAGCAGCGGGTGATAGTGAGGCAAGACCAAGATCGGGTTGTTGATCAGCTTTCCGTTCACCGCGGGCTGCATTTTCCGGGGTACCACTGGCAGGTCTTCTGACTTATCCGGGTTTCTGAAACCTTCCCATTCTTATCCCGGACGGGATCTACAGAACAGTGGTTTGCCTTCAGAAACCAATGACCCGGAGCGGGTCCGGATTGAATCCTGGCTACGCCAGTCATCTATCCTTATGCGGATTCACAGCAGCGGGAACTGTTGCCGATTCTAACGGCATTCCCTTTTGATTCCACCGGCATTACCGGTATATGGAAACCAATGATGTGGTAAAAGTAAAAAATAATTCCAAAACTGTAAACAGAAAAATTCCTTATAGTTACCCAGAAATTTTCTGAATTTTGCACGCACATTAGCTAAGCATAAGGTTTCCCATAACTTGCCGGGGGTTGGCGAGCATCATTGGGAAAACCGGCACCCTCTTTTCAGTAAATTCCAATGTCACACCGGAGTGACATTTCCCAGGATATCTACAGCGTTCCATCCAGTGCATGTTTATTGTCAATTCTTTAAAAACCTGGAACAGCAAGTGCTCCCGGGCACCTTATACATACAACAAAAACGCGGACATCAGTGAAATGATCCGCCGATGTCACATGAATGTGACATGCGGAAATTAAAAAAAAGGAACCATGGAACTTATGCAAATCACTGGATTATCCGCCTGCTTTATCTGCCTGGTTACGGGACCGATCTGCAGCTCCGGCCTGTAACACAGAACAGTCAATGCGATTTTTTGGGGGAACTCCAGGAGTTACTTGCTGCTTTGACGGACTGCCGGCGCATGTATGTGAGGCTTCTCCAGAAGGCTTCCAGCGGTCCAAACCTGTATCGCCTGAGCCACAGTACAGAAAAAACCAGCAGCAGGGCCCAGATTCCCGCTACGATCAATAGCTGGTACTTCCTCTCCACACTGCCATAGAGGCCAAAGCCATGTCCGTAAAACAGGAACGTGCAGATGAGGGTCATCAAAATATAATTACTAAAAGCCATGCGTCCCACTTTTGAAAACAACTGTTTAAATCGTTTATACCGGGCCGATTTGCAGATCAGCATCACCAACCCCACATACCCCAGGGCAACACCCACGCTGCCCACATAATTCAAGTGTATTCCAGAGAACATGGAATACTCCATGGACCACCCGTACCTGAAATTGAGGAATATACCCAGTCCCGAGAGGAGATACCCGGCCAGCAATCCGATGATGGCCATTTTCAGGTAGAATGCTTTAGAACGCTCAGCTGACAGGACTTTCCATTTATAAAGTGCCATGCCCGTCAGCATCATGGAGACAATCCTCCAGAAATTCTGTAACAGAAAATAGCTGGTCTCTTCACTCAGGGCCATGGGTGCCCTTATCTTCATCTGCTGCAGCCATCCGGCACGGTAACCCGCAAGATCGTGATGTAGGGTTTGTGCATCCGGGTTCCAGTTTTGCATGCTACGGCGGAGCAGTTCCTCAGGCCAGTACGGCATGGAAATGGCCAGCAACGTGCCCGCAATCAGAGGCACCAGAAAAAAACCGGCACCTATCCATATTAACCTGTGCGGAGGAAACCTGCGAAAAGAATAAACAAACATTCCACACAGGCTGTAAGCTACCAGGATATCACCATACCACAGCAGATATCCGTGTAACAAACCGAATACAAGCAGCCATCCCATTCTCCTGTAATGCAGTATCGCGCTGTTCTTTCCGCTGGAAAACGCCCGTTCTGTAAACAGCACCACCCCTGCTCCGAATAACATGGAGAAAATGCTCATGAATTTCTCACTGGCCACCAGGTGACTGACGATCCACACCCATTTGTTCAGGCCCGTAAGGTCACCAAAGGCTGTTGGATTGATATAAGCAGCTGTCGGCATAGAGAAGCTCTGTATGTTCATGATCAGGATACCCAGCACAGCTGTTCCGCGAAGTATATCAATGGAGATAATGCGTTCCTTTTCAGGTGCCGGTTGCATGGCATGAATCAGTTAAAATAAATGGTATCGCCTGCCAGTACTTCATTTTTGCCAAATACAGCATGGAACTCCTTCAATGCCTGAGCCTGTGTACAATGGGAAGGATATACCTGGTCAATACTGAGATCTTTCAGGCATTGGATGGTTCTCCTGGTTTGCTCATTCATGGTTTTCAGGTGAAATCCACCGATTACCGCTCTTACTTCGGGAGTAGCCGTTATTTTCCTTGCATGCTCAACCATGTTGCAGATACCTGAATGGGCACAACCGGAAATGACCACCACGCCCCGGTCCGTAACGTATGCCAGGCCGCTGTCATCTGTAATATAGTCCTCCCTGTCTCCCTCCAGGAGATAGCCTGTGGTTTTTGCCTCAAAATCATTGATCCTGGGGATCTCGCCCAGAAAATAGAGATGTTCCGTGAGCTTTACCGGCTCACGGGATAAGAGCAGCGTGTACTTCCGCTCCATCTCTTCCCTGTCAAGTGCCAGTCCCAGGTAGTCTCCACCGGACTTCCGGTACCGTTTGAGAAAACATTCCGGGTGACAGGTCAGCTCTTTTCTTTCCAGAAACTGCAGTCCGTCCCCATGATCCCAGTGGCCGTGACTCAGTATTACACGGGCTACCCCACCCAGGTCCAGGCCAAGTTTCTCTGCATTTCTCAGAAAAATATCCGATGCTCCCGTATCAAAAAGAAACGGTTGCCCGTCCGCCTCAATGAAAAATGAGAGGCCATGCTCAGTTTCAAATCCTTTCTTCGCTTTAACTTCAGACAACACCGTGATTTTCATAATTCTCCCTGTTATGATTTACTGCTCAGATACCCGGGCTTACTGGTCAGATACCCAGGTAAGGTATAATTTATAGGCAAGTGATAAAATAATGGCTCCCAGGAAGAGGCCGATAAAACCAAACGCTCCGAAACCTCCCAGGGCACCCAGAAAGATCACCAGCATTGGAACGTCGATCCCTTTACTCATAATTTTGGGCTTCAGAACATTATCAATCAATCCCGTGACAATGAAATAGAGAGACCAGAGTATCGCGGGTCCCGGCTCAAAGAAGGCAAAGAGGTAGATGATCATGGGAATAATGAAGAGCAAAACCGGGATCTGTGCAACGGTCATGATCAGGATCACAATGATCCAGACTGCCGCCAGCGGAATGCCTGCCAGGACCAGGCCAAGACCCATGAGCGAGGTCTGAATCACTGCAACGCCCAGTATTCCAGCTGCCACATTCCGAATGGTATGCAATGAAATATCCATAAATTCTTCCCCCCGCTCACCCATCAGCTTCTTAAACACCTTTCTCCCGGAGTCCGACCCCTTTTCAAAAAAGATCAGGAATATTCCGGCGATGATGATGGAAACGGCAAACTGTAAAACTCCCAACCCGGTACTGGCCAGTGCACCCACCATTTTTTCTCCCCAGGTGGCAATTTGCGGCATAAAACCTTTCAGAGACTCGCCAAGATGCTGAGAAAACTGCAACCAGTTCCCGTACAGCCATTCCCCGATCAAAGGCCAGTCCGCCACAGATTCAGGCGGAGCAGGGATCTGAACATCCCCCTCACTGATGAACCCAGCCATAAATTGAAGGCCGTCAACCAGCTGGTTTACCAGCCAGATACTTGGAAAAACCAGTAGTGAAAGGGCCACGACCATGATCAGAATGGAGGATAGTTTGTAACGCTTCCCAAGCCACCTGTTCAACTGCTGAAAAACCGGGAAGAGAATAATGGCAATAATCAACCCCCAGAGTAACAGGCTCAAAAAGGGTTTCAAAATTTTAAAACAGAGAAAGATCATCAGAAACAGGGTGCCCACCTTCAGGATCAGGTCGATGGCACCGCTAACACGATTACTTTTCTCTTTTTCTGATAGGTTTTTCTGGCCGGCCATAACAAAGATATCTCCATTGGTACAATACAAATTGAAGAAGAATTAATGAGAATATCAAAATTGATCTTTATCTCCTGAAAACTAATGAAATAAGGGACTCAAAATTTTAAATTTCCAACAGAAATGTTGGAACCTATTAAGCTTTTGGTTTTTTTATG
>JANTFK010000159.1 GCA_024763595.1 Bacteroidales bacterium
GGGACCCGGAGAAGGCAACCCGGATGATCGGTGATATCCCGGCGGCTTTACATTTGATTATTTACAAACCCCCGCAACCATAACAGGAGGGACCGGTATGAAGGTAAAGGAAGCAAATAAATATGTCAGGATTATCATATTGCTCGCTGCATTGCTGACAGTGGGCCAGGGCTATTCACAGGACTGGGCAAAACCGGTCATTAAAAACCAGCAGCGTGTCGACCTGCGCGATCTGGGATATCCCATGGTCAATGAGATCCCCGCTAACAGCAGTGCAATCACTTCCCTGGTCACCGCCGGGAATGGCATCATCTATGGTGGTACCAGCGGAGAGGAGGCATATCTTTTCCTGTTTGATCCAGCCATCAATAAAGTACGACACCTGGGAAGCTTTCCGGGACATTCCGGTATTCACCATGCACTGGTTGAAGACAGGGACGGCAATATCTATGTGGGCACCGGGAAAAACATGTTCGGGGATGTGCCCTTATCCAGATGGGGTGAAGGGGATGAAAGGCTGGATATCACCCTGTGGAAGGATATCAGAAAGGCGTACAGTGACTACCAGGGCGGCCACCTCTACTGCTACCGTCCGGCCCGGAGCAATGATCAGGTCAAACTTGCCGGGATGGAATGCGAAGCAGAGGATCTGGGTATGCCACTGGCCCATAATTCCATTTACGCACTTACCACCGCTCCCGCAGGCGATGAACTTTATGGCCTGACCTACCCGGATGGTCATTTCTTCATCTATAACATTGCACTGAAAAAATTTACTGACCTGGGTGAAATTGATCCCCGGAAGGTTTTTCACGGGCCGGAAAGAGCATGGAGGACACTCTGCAGGGCCCTTATCTGCGATGACTCGGGAAAAGTTTATATGTCGGGAAACAAAGGGTTGCTCAGGTATTATGATCCGGCTAGCGGTAAACTGGTTGATACGGAGCTGGAGGTACCGGGCGATTATAATTACCTCCAGTTCTACCAGGACTATACGGCCGTTGAGTATTTTACCAGGGATGCAGGTGGTATGATCTACGGCGGAACCACGGATGGATATCTTTTTTCGCTGGATCCGCAAAAGATGAAGCTGCATAACCTGGGGAAGGCCCGGGCATCCCGCAGGCTGAGGTGTTTAACAGCGGGCAGGGACGGTAAAATCTATTTCATGGCCGGGGAACGCTCAGCATCCTGGCCCTGCCAGTTCTATACGTACGATCCCTTACAGGGTGATTTTGAGAACCTGGGTATCTTAATAGCGGACCGGAGCCCCTATTATTACTGGCGGGGACAACAGTTCGACTGCATGACAACAGGGCTAGACGGAACCATTTACCTGGGTGAGAGCGAACGCATGTCACACCTGTTTCTCTATATCCCTGCGGGTGATGCAGTAAAATAAAGATCTATTGGCCGGACAGCAGCTCCAGCAGTTTCTCCTGCTGTGAGAAATCGGGGATAATGAGATCCGCACCGGCGCTGATCAGCCGTGAACGTTTCTCTTCATTGAGCCCAGAGCGTTTTATCTCATCGCTGGCAACACCGACTGCTATTCCCTCCGCATTGACACATTCCCTGATCTCCACGGGTCCGTCCCCGAACACAACCAGTTCGTTCCCCTGCAGTCCATGTTCCCGGATGATCTTCTGAATGATCATCTTCTTGGAGTACTTCCGGATATCATTTTCGGAACCGTATATCCCCCCGTTGAAGAGACTGGCATATCCCAGGATGCCGGCTTCGCGGATCACATCCTCCTTGTCGGTGCCACTGGCCAGGTAGAGGGTTACGCCCCTTTTTTTCAGTGTATTGAGGAAGTTAACCGCACCACTGAGGGTAAAATCATCCCTGCTGAGTTGTCCGCTGTCAAGTTTGTTAAGCCGCTCCGAAACCATCTGCATCAGTGCGTCGTTGTAAATCTTTTTATAACCGAATTTATCCAGGATATGTGCTTTGGGTACGATATCGAATGCATCGACCATCTCAACTAGGGCTTCCATCTGGAGAATGGTCTGTATTCCGGTTGACTGGTCGATGTATGCGCGTACCTGCTCCCTGACCTCCCCGAACAGTTTTTTATCCGCTTTTTCAGGCTCATCCCCCAGGATCGCTTTGATCATTACCGGTTCCATAACAGCTTCCCAGCCCTCCCTGATGGTGCTGATGGTGCCGTCGTGATCGAAGAGGACATGTTTAACCTGGCCCGTCCGCGACAGCACGGCTTCATTCACCAGTTCGATCCCCGACCCGGGAATATATGTGGCAAGTCCCCGGTCGCCGGCCAGTTCAGGCCTGTAGTTATAGACCGCTTCCCCGTTTAAACGGAGGATCTCTTCCCCGGATGCGGTACCGGTGGTAAATAGTTTCTGTACGGTCACGGCAGCGGCCAGATTTGCAAAAGCAGCCGATTCAGCAGGTGAAAGACCGGCGGCCAGACAGAGCGTGAGTACGCTGATGGTGGTATCACCGGCGCCCACCGTATCCAGCTTTTTCATCAGCCGTATCCCGGGAATCTCCGTGATACCGGTTTCGTCAATAGCGACAATTCCGCGGGCCCCGCATGTGACAAAAACGGGTTTCTGCTCTTTTTCATAAACCCTGGTACCGTGTTCTTTTATCTCCCGGAAAGGGATATAATCCTGCGGAGTGACATCCGCACCGTTCAGGACAGCTGTTTCAATTTCGTTGGCTTTGCGGCAGACATGATGGAACCGGTTATTATAATGCCTGGAATCGAGTACCACAATTTTGTTGCTGTATTTCTCAAAGAGCTCATTCACCGCATCGATAAACCAGGGGTGTGGGATACTGCCCTGTACCTGCTGGTTAAATATCAGTGCATCATAATTTTCAAGTGCAGATTGCAGGTTGCTGACCAGCGCCTCATCACATGCCTCAGAGCGTCTATTTTTCACTCCGAAATCGATTCTCGGATCCTCCCTGTCGCCGTAATACTTCTTGGTATAGGTGTAGGTATCGAATGCCTCTTCCTGGATGATCAATGCGTCCGTATCGGCACCCAGTTCCCTGAGCCGGGATGCCAGCTCACGGCCGTGAATGTCATTGCCAACCACCCCGATCACTTTAATGGCAGCGGGCTGCAGTGCCGACAGGTTGGCAACGATATTACCGGCACCCCCCGGGGAGTAGCTGTGACTGGCTACAGCTTCGGCTTTCAGGCCGGTTTCCACCGAAACCTCCGAACCATCCGGATCCATCTGCCAGTAAGCATCCAGGCAGAAGTCCCCGTACACAGCAATCTTAACCTGTTGGATCTTCTCAAGTATCTCACGAATCCGCTCCTCTTTCATCGTCTGTTTATAATTTTTAATTAGAGCTTCTCCAGCAGTTTTTTATAGAGCAGGGGAATGGTTTGCTTCTGGTTGCCCTGGATGTAATACCCCTTTCCACCGTAAGCCGCAGGCACCCGGGTCACAATACTTTTCTGGTCCCGGTAGTAGTATCCCACCGCATTTTCATCTGTAAAGTTATCCGGGTTATAGGGTCTCAGGTCAAAGTCTGCCGTGATGATCTTCTTGGGAACGTGACCGGTATTGCCTGCCATGGAGGCTGCTTTCAGGAACACTTCGGGACCGGTTACCGCACTCCCCACATTCAGGATCACCCCACCCCGGGTTAATCCGGCAATCTCTTTCGTATAGATCAGGAAATCCCTGCCCGAACAACCTCCCTTGGCCTCCCCGTCAAACCATCTATGCTGGTCCAGTACGTCTGTGCCTATTCCGGCATGAATGGTCATGGGCACATTGTTATCATAGCACACCGCCTGTACACTGATTTCCGGGTGAGCGAACCGGATGGAGTTCTGCTTCAGATTCAGGATGTTTTCAACTTCGTTCCTGAATGAAGCATCACTGATCATTCTGCCTACCGATTCCCCGTATCCCAGCCTGTAACGGTTCCCGGCAAGCAGGGCAGCATTGATATAGTTAAATTCGAATGCCATTCCGAACTGCCCTTTCTCAAGTGCCTGCGGCACATACTCGCTGGTTTCCCCCATGAGACCCAGTTCGAAATCGTGTATGGAGGTGGCTCCGTTTCCCGATACCATGGTGAAGATCCCCCGCTTGACCAGGTCGGCTACCACTGTGCCCAACCCGTTTTTGATCAGGTGTGCCCCGGTAAACAGCACCACGGGCTGCATATCGTTCCGGGCCGAGATAATCTCCCCGGCCAGCAGGTCAGTTTTTTCCACGATGGCTTCTGGTAGGGAGAAGTCCGTTTCAGGGATCAGGTCCGGATCGGCAAGGTCCCCAAGTTGTACTTTATTTTCACGTTCTGATACAGGGTAGGTTTTGATCGTGGTTGTGTCAAAAACAGTGTATCGGCCTTTGTATTCCATGTAGCTGTTACCTTTTTCTTAACGCATAGAGACTGGCACCCATGATATAGACCATGCAGAGCACCAGGATCATTAAGCTGGCTGTCACTCCCATATAAGTGCTCACCACTCCCATAACCGGGGGAACGATGGCTCCACCTGCAATGGCCATGATCATCAGTCCCGATACTTCATTGGCACGGTCTGGCAGTTTTTCAAGGGTGATGGCAAATATCAGCGGAAAGAGGTTCCCGGAGGCAAGGCCCGCCATAAAGATGGCTATCCTGGCGGCCCATTCGGAGGGGGCCAGGATCAGGGCAATCATGCTTAGCAGGGCCAGCAGGGTCGTCCAGACGAGGAATTTTCTGGCATCGATCCAGTTCAACAGAACAGCTCCCAGGAAACGGCTGATCATCAGGGCAGCAAAATAGATGCTGATGCCCAGGGAGGCATTCTCCAGTGATAAACCATGTATTTTTTGCAGGTAGTTGGCAATGTTGGTATTCATTCCCACATCTGCCCCCACAAGGAAGAATATGCCAAGTACCATCAGGAGGACAAACCGGTTCTTTAACAGGCTGAAACATGAACCGAAGGTGGCAGGTTTCTCATTGGGCTTTGATTCTTCGATCTGCGTGAAATAGAGCCAGCTAACGGCAATCAGTGAAGTGACCGCATAGACAGCAAATATCAGCTTCCACTGTCCGAACTGAACTGCCATAAATGTGGCAATGATGGGGCCCAGCAGTGAGCTGATTGCCTTGATGAACTGGGAGAGGCTCATGAAGCTGGAGAACCTCTCTTTGGGCACCACGTCCATCAACAGCGGATTGGCCGACACCTGCACAATGGTGTTCCCGATCCCCATCAGGATCATGGCAAAAAGCAGGAGGGGAAAGGAGTAGTGGAAAAACGGTACGACCATTCCCACCCCGATAAGCCCCATGCCGATATTCAGCATGTTCCTTTTCCCGTACTTATCCTGCAGGATCCCTGCGGGGACCGAGAGCAGGAAGAACCAAACAAGTGCCATAAAGGGAATCAGCTGGGCAATATCATCTCTCAGGCCGAAATCATTCTTGATATAACCGGTGGCTACACCCACTACATCTGCAAAACCCATCAGTAACGAAGCCATCAGTACCGGCAGAATTTTCCCCAGGTTCAGTGTTTTCTTATTCATATGTCTGGAAATTGGTTAGAATTGGCAACGCTACAGGATTCCTGAGGAACCGGTCACAAACATCCGCGTGCTCTGGGTATATTCGCCGCCCATGGGATCGGCATACCGGAGGTCAATATAGAATGCCTTGTAACCCTGCTCCGGAAGATCCACCTCTGCCCCGGTCCCGCTTTTATCCCCGGTATCCAGATCCTCGCTGCTCCATGTCTCGTTCCTGAAATCCCGGTCCTCCGAGGTTGCACTCCATAAAAGGGCACCCTGCAGTTTGTCCGGTGTGGCCTGCACATTGAGGGTAATCCGTGAATCACTTTCGCTCACCGACCATTTACAGACCGGATATGCTTCCTGGCGAAGTGAAATTCCGTAAAAGGCGCTCAATGCAGGCAGGGATGATTCTCCGCCCGCCAGGTCGTGCCCGGCATTGGGAACATAATGGATATAGTTTTCGCCCGGGATATCGTCCAGGTAGTTTTTGATGGCATCCACCGGCCAGTATGGATCATTGGTACCGATGAAGATCATCTTCGGCATGGTTAGTTTCTCCCTGTACGAGTAGGGGTCTATCATGGTAGTGATCTTATTCCCCTCTTCCGTATGGACATCCTGCGGGATACCCAGGTTCACATAATCCTGGATCTCAACGCTGTAATCGCCCCATACCTCCACCTGGTAATCCAGGTTTACCGGCATATTCAGGACATCGATCACAATGGGAGCGATGGCCACGACTCGGGAATCGCTGGCCCCGGTCAGCCAGGTGGTCCAGCCCCGCTTGGATGCACCTGTTACCACGAACCTGTTGATATCATGTTCCAGGGTTCCTGTGGAAAATTCCTGGATGGCATCCATGGCCCTGACGGCACTTTTCACCATGGGGAAAAGCAGGGGCCAGGTATAATCACCATCGTTCTTAAACTGGTGCAGTGTATAGGAGATCAAAGCATCCTCGGTGAGGTCGTCATACAGGGGCTGGTTCGGAACTTGCTGAATGACAGTTACCATGGCATGGTTCTTATAGGCCACCTGGGCCATGGCATTGATAAAGCCGTCGTTGTCGCCCGGTACGACCGGATGGCCGTCATGTAAACTTCCCCCTGTGATGAACAACAATGCGCCGTCATATTGAATATCACCGGGAACCAGCACGGTCAGTGTGTGCTTCCAGGTATACTCCCTCCATTGCTGTGAAGTAAGGTTTATGGAATATCGCATAAGTCCTCCCATGTCCACGGATCCGGTTACCTCCCACGTATAAGTTGTATCACCATTTTCCAGGTAGTGCTGCAGGGCGGTATCCGCTGTCAAAGGCAGCTCGGAAGGAGTGGTTGAACAGGAATAATTCGTTATCAGGGCCACAATAAAACCTGTGGCCAGCAGTAATTTTAATCTTTTCATCGGTTATGTTTTATTTTTTATGCGAGATATAAAAAAAAAGTAAATAAGCCATCAAAGGTATGATATATTTATTCTTACTGATAGAACCATGCCGCTGGAAGACTCTTCAGTTTAAGTGAATGCTGTCCACCTTTGTAGTTAAAGTATGTAATGAGTGCGCGATTTTCAAGCCATGTTACTGCCGGATAGGCCCATGCATCATCGGGTACTTCTTCAAGGTTGCGGAAGTGCTCCCACGTTTCACCTTCATCTTTCGAAATTGCAGAAGTGAGCGGGTTACGTTTGGCTGCCCCTGGATTATGTGTCCATATTACCAGCAGATCCCCGGTTTCAGGGATCCTGCTTATTGACG
>JANTFK010000160.1 GCA_024763595.1 Bacteroidales bacterium
AGATTACTCGGGTTCATACAATCGCCATGGAAATACACGGTTGAGGAGAATAGGGAGCGCATTCTGCAAGCCATCGGGCAGGTTGGTGATACAAAAACATGGTTTAATAAAAACCATCATTAACTATAACCGGGATTTAAACAAATAACAAACCCATGACAAATCGAAGAGAATTTATTAAACAGGCAGCAACAGCAGCTGTGGTTAGCAGTATGCCCAATCTCCTCTTATCGCAACAGAAGTATTCCAGTGATAAGATCTGGGCTTACCTGGTACATTTGAGCTACAATCAATGGGAAGACCATCTCAAGGATGAATACAAAGATGAAAATTATCAATGCACGACATGTATGGATGCCAGGTTGTGGGCCCACGGATACAGGCCCGAACTTACATTCGATGATAATACATGGAACGCACTGTTAAAAGAAATGGTCAATGTCGGGATGAATATGGTCGTTATTGATGTGGGCGATGCTGTGCAATATGAAAGCCATCCCGGGATCGCAGTTAAACATGCATGGCCAAAGACAAAATTACGGGATGAACTGGCAAAAATGAGAAAAATGGGTTTGGAGCCAATCCCAAAGCTGAATTTTGCAACCACACACGACATATGGCTGGGCGAATATTCCAGAATGATATCTACGAGAAAGTATTATGATGTGTGCAGGGATCTGATCGGGGAGTTGACCGACCTCTTTGATAAACCGCGTTTCTTCCACCTGGGTATGGATGAAGAGACCGCGCAGCATCAGATAAAACAGGATTATGTTGTGGTCAGGCAAAATGATCTGTGGTGGGCCGATCTCTATTTCCTGATGGGTGAAGTGGAAAGAAACGGCTCGCGCTCGTGGATCTGGTCCGATTATGTCTGGCATCATCCGGATCTGTTTTTTAAGAAGATGCCCAAATCTGTTCTTCAAAGCAACTGGTACTACGGAACAAAGTTCGGACCGGATGAGGAACCCGCAAAATATTATGATGAATTGGACAGACATGGGTACGATCAGATCCCGACTGGCAGTAATCACTCCAATCCTGACAATTTTGGCCTGACTGTGGATTACTGCAAAAAGGTGATCAGCGCCGAACGGCTTTATGGCTTTATGACAGCCCCCTGGAGGCCTACCCTTTCACCCTGTTTAGACAGGCATAAAGCAGCCATTCAACAGGTTGGGAAAGCGATCAGGAGCTGCCGTTGCACCGGGGATAGCGATCCGGTCGATAAAAAGTGAGGCGTAAAAAGTGCTATATTTAGCTGATATGTCAAAAAACTTAAGTGAACTATCCGGCAGAAAAGGCATAGAGGATAACCTCTTTACCAGACTGGGGGAACTGGCCCAACAAACAGGCACCCCCGGTGTGGATGAACTGGATAAGCTGGCCGATGAGTTCCTGGTGGGCAAAGCAACCACTTACGGAACTACCACATTTTATGATTTCCTGAAACCGGGTAACAGGGGTAAGAAGGCCTATGTCTGTAACGGGACGGCTTGCACTTGTGCAGGGACCCAAGACCGGGTTATACAGGAGCTGAAAACTTATTACGCAGATGATGAGATTGGTCACATGACATGCCTTGGAAGGTGTCATGAGAACAATGCATTTTCTATTGATGGTAAAAACCACTCAGGTACAGCAATCACTGAACTGGACAGTATCATCAAATCAAAGACCAACCGTAACCAGGATCGTTATATCGTTAAAGCAAGCGGTGACGAGATCCTTATAAAACCATTCACCGATGTCAACCGGTATTACACTCCATTCCGGAGTTCTCTCGAGACGGATTCTGCCCTCATCCTGAAAGAGATCCAATCTTCAAACCTCAGGGGACGTGGTGGTGCCGGTTTCCCAACCGGGTTAAAACTGGAGTATTGTCGCAACGCCGGGGGTGATACCAAATTCATCATTTGCAATGCTGATGAAGGAGATCCAGGTGCATATTCTGACAGGTATTTGCTTGAGCAAAGACCCCATTCAATACTATTTGGTATGCTGATCGCGGGGTATGTAACACACGCAACCCATGGTGTCATATACATACGGGCAGAATACCCGGAAGCAGTAATCGTTGTCCGGGAAGCCATAGATGAAATCCGTAAAGCGGGCCTGTTGGGAAATAATATTGATGGTACCGGCTTCAGTTTTGATATAAAACTTATCCAGGCCCGGGGATCATATCTGTGTGGTGAAGAAACAGCTTTGATCAATTCAATAGAAGGACAACGCCCCGAAGTGCGTATTCGCCCCCCCTACCCGGCTCAGCAGGGTTTATTCAACAAACCTACTGTTGTTCTGAATGTTGAGACATTGGCAGCACTGCATCCCATTATTGAACAAGGAGGTGCAGCATGGAAAGCCATGGGGACCAATGGTTCAGCAGGCTCAAAACTTGTAAGTCTGGACAGCTTTTTCAATAATCCCGGGATCTTTGAAGTGGAAATGGGAACAGCACTCCCGGTGATCATAAATGATTTGGGAGGGGGTTTTAAGAAAGTGGTAAAAGCTTTACAAATCGGAGGACCCCTGGGTGGCGTGGTGCCCCTATCAAAAATTGATAAGCTTACCGTTGACTTCGAATCATTCTCCAGTCAGGGATTTATTCTGGGGCATGCTTCCATCATCTCTATTCCGGAAGATTTTCCGATGATGAGATTCATTGAGCACCTGTTCGGTTTTGCGGCTTCTGAAAGCTGTGGAAAGTGTTTTCCTTGCAGGCTGGGAACCAAAAGAGGACATGAATTGTGTGTAAAGGCATTGAATTCAACATACAAAATAGACAGAGAACTGTTCAATGATCTCCTCACTACGCTCGAAAAGGGTTCGCTTTGCGCACATGGCAGTGGAATACCCTTACCTGTGCGAAATATCATGGATTTTTTCAGCATTGAGCTGGAACAATATTTTTCTTAGAAGCAGTGGACGCCATGAAACTTGCCTATATCAACAATGAACCCTATGAAATAGAAAATGGAGAAACCATTCTCTCTTTTGTCCGAAGGCACAAAGGAGAAAACCTGATTCCCACATTATGCGATGCCCCGAATCTGGAACCATTCGGCTCATGCAGGATATGTAGTGTTGATGTGGCTTCGGAAAAACATGGAGCTGCAACAACCGTGGCATCCTGTCATACTCCTGTTGCCGCAGGCCAGTATATCTATCCCAATTCAGAATCCATCCAGAAGCTGCGGAAGAACATTATTGAACTGGTACTTACAGATCATCCGCTGGATTGCTTAACATGTGAGGTAAACGGATACTGTGAACTCCAGAAAGTGGCTGCCCGGGTAGGTATCAGGGAGATCCGGTATCCGGAAGGGGCAACCCACCTTGACACGAAATTTGATACCCTGCACCCCTATATGGTTTCAGATCTCTCCCGGTGTATTCATTGTTATCGTTGCGTCCGCGTGTGCGACGAGGTGCAGGGTCAGTTTGTCCTGAGCATGGCAGGAAGGGGATTCGATGCACATATTGTTAAGGGGCATAATCAATCTTTCATGGATTCGGATTGTGTAAGTTGCGGAGCCTGTTCGCAGGCTTGTCCTACAGCTGCCATTTCAGATACATTTCAATCGAAAGCAATTCTGGCAACTGAAAAGACAAGAACAGTATGTACCTATTGCGGAGTTGGATGCAACCTGGAAGTTTCAACCAGCAATGGTAAGGTCCTGAGTATCCAGGCGCCTTATGATGCAGAAGTGAATCAGGGGCATGCTTGCATCAAAGGCAGGTATGCATTTGAATTCTATAATCATCCTGACAGGCTCAACGCACCCATGATCAAGCGCAATGGCAGATTAGAAAAAGTGAGTTGGGAAGAAGCATATGATTTTATTGCCACAAGGCTGACAACATTTAAAAATGAGTTCGGACCCGGTTCAATTGCAGGGATCTCTTCATCCAGATGTACCAATGAAGAAAACTATCTCATGCAAAAATTTATCCGGGCAGTAGTGGGAACCAATAACATCGATGGATGCGCGAGGGTTTGCCATGCACCGACTGCTTTAGGCATGCAGCGAACATTCGGCACCGGGGCTGCAACAAACTCCATTGACGATTTAGATTATACAAACTGTATATTGGTCGTTGGAGCAAATCCTACGGAAGCTCACCCGGTTACGGGGGCCAGGTTAAAGCAGTTCGCCATGAAATCGGGTAATGTGTCTATTGTGATAGACCCCAGGCGGACCGAACTGGCTAAATATGCTACGTACCATATTGCTCTGAGGCCAGGTACAAATGTGGCCGTACTGAATATGATGTTCTATTATATCATTACTGAAGGACTGGCCGATGAGAAGTTTATTAAAGAGCGTACAGAAGGGTTTGAGGCATTCAGAACGGACATACTGAATATTGACCTGGAGAGGATGGAATCGGTATCCGGTGTAAACCGCAATTTGGTGAGAGAAGCAGCCATTGCTTACGCTTCTGCACCCAATGCCATGTCCTTCCATGGTTTAGGGGTAACCGAGCAGTCACAGGGGACATTTACAGTCATACAAATTGCAGACCTTGCGCTAATATCGGGAAATATTGGCAGAAGAGGAGTGGGAGTGAATCCGCTGCGCGGGCAGAATAATGTTCAGGGAAGTGCCGATATGGGGATACAGCCGCATCAGGGTGCCGGATATCTGGACATCACGGATGATACAGTGAACAGGAAATTCAGGCAATTCTACGGTGTTGATATTCCGGCAGATGTTGGGTATAAGATCCCGGAAATGTTTGATGCAGCGCTGGAAGGAAATTTAAAGGCCATATGGATCATAGGTGAGGATGTAGTGCAAACGGATCCAAATTCCCGGAAAGTGATTCAGGCACTTGAAGCTGTTGATCTGGTAATCGTACAGGAGCTGTTTATGTCGGAAACAGCAAAATATGCCGATGTGGTTTTACCGGGTGTGTCATTTCTTGAGAAAAGCGGAACCTTTACAAATGGCGAGCGTCGCGTGCAGGCTGTGCATCAGGTTGTAAAACCAATTGATGGTGCCAGGTCGGATGGTCAGATTATCGTTGACATAATGAACAAAATGGGATATGATCAGCCAGACTATGATGCGGAAAGATTATTAGATGAGATCTCGCAGGTTGTTCCGTTTTTCTCGGGCATCAAATGGAGTAATCTGGGATTAAACGGTATACAATGGCCGGTTCAAAAAGACGGGACCGGATCAAAAATCCTGCATCAGACCGGGTTCACAAGAGGGAAGGGATATTTTGAATTCCACAGTTGGGAAGAGAGTAAGGAGATCGTATCTCATGGAAAAGAATTTCCATATATTCTGACCACCAACAGGACACTGGCGCATTACAATTGTGGCACAATGACCAGGCGGACCGAAAATGTGCGTATCCATTCCGAAGACTATTTAATGATCAATCCTGAAGATGCAGAAACACACCAGATCAGCAGTGGTGACTATGTATGCCTGGAATCAGCCAGGGGAAAGGTAGATCTTAAAGCCCAGGTTACAGATCAGGTAAACAAAGGGATCCTTAGCACCACTTTCCATTTCCCCGGGATCATGGTTAATAACATTACCTCCGATGTACACGACTCGGAAGCCTTGTGCCCTGAATACAAGGTAGTTGCCGTACGTATTCGTAAAACAAGAAAAAAGTCATTATTCTCCGGCTTTCGTGAGAAGTCCTGAGTGTAACGGCATTATTGAATGTTTTCACCGGAATGATCCGAAAATCGAATGATGGAGGATGAAGAGCTGTATTCTCCAATATAAATTTTATCATCATTCCCCCGTACTGCACAATTAACCAGCTTCTTTGTAATTATTCCTTTGTCCTCAAATCCCGTATCTCTCTTATAAGTGAACAGATGTGTCTCCCCAAAATCTCCGCCGCTCATTGAATACACTACCCCGTCTTTTGTAACAATCCCTTTCAGGTAGTAGGGCCCCGGTTTTCCATGATTTGTAACCGTTTTTTTCCCGGGATCTGCCGAAAACAGATATCCTTCTCTCGTACCCCCCCATACGATGCCTGCTGCATCCGTTGTAACCGATGTTACTTCCGAGATAAATTCCAATCCTTTTAAGGATGGGAAATGTTGTTCCATTTTTTCTATTCGCAGCCCGCTGTCGATTTTACAGACGACTGCATTGCCTTCAAACCCCATCACCCCGCCTCCTTGCAAAGGGGCCAGCCATCTCGACTGGACAGGACCGTATAAACCATAACTCCTGATCTCATTCCGGGTCTTTAGATCTATTACTGCCAACTGGTTAGACGGGTCTTTTAATACATACAAATAGGGGTTCTCCCTGTCTCTTGCCAACGCTGCAGGGTATTCCCCATCCGGAAAATCCTTAAAGATTGACAGTCCGCTCTCTTCACTCCATCTACAGAGGTCATCACCCACGACAAATACGCCTTCTTTGCATGCTACAATTCCATTGCCGTTAAATATCTTTTCTGTTGCAGGGATCCTGCCTAACTGTTCTAATTCTAATGTATTTTCTGAAACCCTGAATAGATAATAGTTCTCTCCACCTGCGATCCCATAGATATATCCTTCGTATGGTTCAGACATAGCATATATACCGTTATCCCATAAAGGATAACCGGATTTAATCAATGATACCGTATCTAATCTTCCCTCATTGAATGTCTTTTCCCAAAGTGGTTTAAATTGTGGAAAGGCCCTTACCTGAGGACGCAATCTCCATATCTTATTTTTGTTTCCGGTTTTGACATATCTCATCTCAGGCAATGCTCCAAAACGAGGTACTCTGTCAACTTCTTCAACAGGTTCGTAGTCATCCGGCACTTTCGACGGATCAAATGCCCACATCATCCCCCCTCTTTTGCCATGGTTACCATCTCCCCAATATATCCGGCCATCTGCTCCTAAATCTCCTTCGCCTAAAACACAGGCATTCGTCCCGTCGGATAGTTTCATTGTGCCCAGGTTTCTTTTCACACCCGTCTCAGGATCAAATTCAATAATTTCAGCCCCATCATAATAGGGTACGTTTTCATTTAAGACTGCATAATATATTTTTCCATTGCCTGCTCTTACCGGTGCAGATGTAAAAAGTCCAACAGGGTAAAAACGGTCGTTATCTTCTTTCCATGGTGTCGGATTACCGAGATCTTCCATGATACCCTCTTTGGGTTTATAACGACATATCCGGTTGTTGTATGAAACGACTGCGTAAATCCAACCATCTTCATCCCTCCATGAAAAAGTACAGGTCCCTTTTGATTCAGGTAACATGGGTGAATGTGGCATTCTC
>JANTFK010000161.1 GCA_024763595.1 Bacteroidales bacterium
ACATCAGCTGAAGATGGGATGCCACTGCCGGGTGTAAACGTTGTTGTAGTGGATCGTGGCATTGGAACCATTACCGGTGCCGACGGTTCGTACACGATTGACGTTCCTTCCGATGCTCACTCTCTTGAGTTTCGATTTGTTGGAATGCAGGATCAAACCGTAACCATAGGAAACCAGTCCGTCATCAATGTTGCCATGACAGTCTCCGCTGTAGGCCTGGAAGAAGTGGTAGTCACCGCTCTGGGTATTGAGCGAAAAGAAAAAGCACTCGGGTTTGCAACCCAGAAACTTGGCCAGGATGAATTGACTGCCGCCCGGGAGGTAAACATTACAAAATATCTTACCGGAAAGGTGGCCGGAGTACAGGTTAATACAACTGCGGCCGGTACGGGAGGCTCTTCCAATGTTATCATCCGTGGTAATTCTTCCATCACAGGTAGTAACCAGCCCCTGTACGTGGTCGATGGTGTCCCGATCATTAACGTGCCAAAAAATGCCAGTGGCAACGGAGGAATGTGGGGCGATAACGATTTTGGTGATGGTATTGGTGATATAAACCCTCAGGATGTTGCATCGGTGAATGTACTGAAAGGGCCCAATGCTTCTGCATTATACGGTTCAAGGGGAGCTAACGGGGTCATCATTATTACGACCAAATCAGGGAAGAAAAGGAAGGGTACTACTGTTGAACTGAATTCAAATTTCACGGTGGAAAAAATCAACCTCTTCCCGAAGTACCAGAATAAATATGCGACCGGCTATGAGGGAACCAACCTGTACGGATCGATCGTAGAAATTGATGGGAAACAATATGAAACCTTGCCTACCTGGCATGGAGGTGATAGCTGGGGCCCTCCGCTCGACGGCAGAAGAACGGTGGTGGATCCATGGGTCTACCCCGGCGAAGAACCCCGCACATGGGTCATGACGGCCCAACCTGCCGACAATGTCATTAAAGAATTCTATGAAACCGGATTTATAAATTCAAATACACTGGCCATCTCGGGGGGTGATGAAAAAACATCCGGCAGACTCTCCTTTGGTAATTTGTACCAGGATGGGATTATACCGAACCACAAAGTTACCAAATACAATTTTTCCCTGAGGGGTG
Organism: Bacteroidales bacterium; assembly: GCA_024763595.1. Classification (GTDB taxonomy): domain Bacteria; phylum Bacteroidota; class Bacteroidia; order Bacteroidales. Next base: position 1,112 of record JANTFK010000161.1, read on the forward strand.
CATCACAGGTAAATAAATGGATTTCGTTCGATGGGAAGTTCAACTATATCCGTACCGATGGAAAGAACCGGCCCGACCTCGGATCCAATTATGGTAATATTAACCGGCTTACGACATCTCTGGGAAGGTATGTTCCCCTGGATTTTCTGAAGGAGTATTATGAGACGACGGGAGAAGCAGGCCGCTGGCCCGGAGTCTGGGAGAATCCATATTTTATGCTGAATGAGTATAAAAATGAAGATTACAGGGATCGCATGATCGGATATGCATCTACTACCATCACATTTACCGACTGGCTGCACCTGTTGGGCCGTGTGGGAGCTGATCTTCAGACCGAATACCGTAAAAAGATCTATCCTGTCGGTTCCTATAGTGGTTCCAACAAACGTGGCCGGCTGCTGACAGATATGCTGCATTACAGGGATGTGAATGCCGATCTTCTGCTAACGGCCAACAAACAGCTTTCTGAGAGTTTTTCCGGTTCATTGACTGTCGGGGCCAGTTTGTTAACACAGAGAAGGGACCGTCAGAGCATGGATGCCAGGGATCTTAAAGCCCCGGGTGTTTACAGTTTAAGTAATGCAAAGGATTTGCGTCCCAGCAGTTCATTATGGGAAAAAGAGATGCAATCTGTCTATTTCATGGGACAACTGGCATTTAAGAACTATCTGTTTCTGGATATAACAGGCAGGAACGACTGGTCTTCAGCCCTTGGAAGAGATGAATATTCATTCTTCTACCCTTCAGCCGGACTCAGTTTCGTCTTTTCTGATGCTTTTAACATCAATAATAAAATACTGAGTTTTGGAAAGGCCAGGGTCTCGTGGGCACAGGTCGGCAATGATTCTGATCCTTATTTGACCAAAGCAGGTTATCATTCATATACAACCAGTTTCCTGGGACAGGGATTTGCTTCAAAAAGTGGTACACTCCCATTGTACAACCTGAAAAATGAGTTGAGTGAGTCATGGGAAGTGGGTACAGACCTGAGGTTTTTTCAAAACAGGCTGGGCCTGGATCTAACTTATTATAACGGGCATACAACCAACCAGATCCTGCCCATTAGTGTTTCGGCCGCCAGCGGATATACCAGTGTTGTAATTAACGCCGGAAAGGTCACCAACAAAGGAATTGAAGCTGTTCTGAACATTACCCCGATAAGCCTGACAAACAGTTTCAGGTGGGACATCGCCTTTAACTATGCCAAAAACAATTCAATGGTTGTTGAACTGGCTCCAGGTATTGAAAGTTACAGGATAGCCGATTTTTACCCCAATGATGTTTATGCAAATCCCGGAGAACCTTTTGGAAATATCGTTGGATACAAAACCAAAAGATCGCCCGACGGCAGGTATATCATAAATTCAGCCGGGGCTTATCAAAGGGAAGCCAAGGTTAGTGTACTGGGCAATATCACTCCTGACTGGATCGGGGGATTAAACAACACTTTCTGGTTCAAAGGAGTATCTCTGAATATCCTGCTTGATTTTGTCCAGGGTGGAGATATTACATCTACTACTTATTATTACCAGATGAGATCCGGCACCGGTAAATTTACCGAAGTGGGAAGAAGGCCCCAGGATACCGATGACGAAGGCAACCAGCTGCCTTATATCACAGCGCTTGATGGTGTTGTGGAAATCACTGATGATGATGGCAATGTAATTGGCTATGAAGAGAATACTAAACTTGTGGATGGTCAGACCATCTATGCCCACAGATGCTGGGGCGGTCCCACAGACTGGTTTGTATTTGATGGTAGTTATATCAGCTTAAGGGAAGTAATGTTGAGTTACAGGTTCCAGCCATCTCTTCTTGATAAAACCCCTGTAGCCGGATTGACCCTTAGTCTGGTTGGAAGGAACCTGGTATATCTGCAGAATCATCTGGCAGAATATGGGGTATCCCCGGAAGCTCCTCCGAATACGGATGCCGGTTATGCAGGTATTGAAGCATTTTCAATCCCTTCAACCCGGACTATTGGGATTAATCTTAAAGTAACCTTCTAAACCGAAATAAAATGAAATCAATAACAGATATGAAGATAGTAACTGGGTTGATACTGGTCCTGTCAATGATCATTTCATGCACAGAAGACTATGACGAAATTAATACCAGGGAAGATCTCGTAACGGAGGATGTATTGAATACTGATCTGCTGATGACCTACGTTCAGTACCAGGCAATTGTAACCGGCCTGGATGGTGGGTCCGGAATAGCAGGTAACTATTGTGGGATGTCGGTTTCCAACGCGAACCGTCCTTTTCAGGTAAATTCGAATGGTATCTGGGACAGGACCTATACTACCTATGCCAGGAACCTGGCGGATTTGATCAGAATATTGACAAACAGGGATGCTGAAGCGGGGACCGATGACAATGCTTCCATGATCGGAATGGCAAGGATATTGAAAGTCTGGGTAATGTCCCGGCTTACCGATGCTTTCGGCGATGTTCCCTATTTTGAATCATTCCTGCACGAGGCAGAAGCTGTCTATGCACCCAGGTATGATACCCAGGAGAGTATTTATAAGGACCTGTTTAAAGAGTTGAAAGAGGCGGTGGCTCAACTGGATGCTGATAAGGAAAGCTATGGCAGTAATGACCTGATGTATGGGGGGGATGTTGCCAAGTGGGAAAAGTTTGCCAACTCCCTTCGGCTTCGCCTGGCATTGCGTGTCCGGTATGTTGATCCTGCCCTGGCTGCATCTGAAATGAGTGACCTCAACGAGTCCAATCTGATTACAGATGCAGCAGATAATGCTTTTATCAAGACAGCTTATGACTTTCTTGAAAATACCAATCCAAATTTCAGGGCTACATACAGCGGCCTCTACAGAATGGGTTCGGACCTGGAAAAGCGCTTTATCGGTAAAACAGTCCTGGATATCTGGAAGGATAATTTTGATCCGAGGCTGAAATTATTTGCAGATACAGCTGCTGCTGCATGGCCGGGTACTCCGGGTTATGATACCATTGAGTTCTTTGGTTATCGCGGGCATGCTTTACTGGGGTATGTCCCCGTTGAAGAAAAATATCCATATGGGTCAGAGTCGTGTTCGAGATGGTCCCTGCATATGTATGCTCCCATCTGGCCGATGACTGTTTTGAGTTCCCAGGAGGTCTATTATGCACTTGCAGAAGCAGCTTTATTTGGTATCAAAGGTTCACCGGGCGATGCCCAGGGTTATTATGAAAAAGGATTGACTGCAGCACTCTACTGGGCAGTTGACTGGAATGATATGATTGAGCCGCAGTTAACCGATATGTTTGCCATGTACAGACCTGATTCATCAGCTGAATTCGTTGAAGAGTATGCCGCATTTCACAGGGTCACCCCGGAGGAGGTGGATGCCTTTGTTGACACTGCTGCGGTAATAACCCTGAAGGGCTCGGAGGAAGAACAGCTGGAAATGATTATGAACCAGAAAATTGCCGGTTTCTTTCCTGTACAGACCTATGAAGGGTATATGGAATGGAAAAGAACCGGCTACCCGAGGGTGCTGGTCGGAAGTGACGATGATGCGCTGAAGGGTGTTTCACCCCGCAGGTGGCTCTATCCTGATGATGAACAGACGTTAAATGCTGATAATTTAAATGAAGCACTTTCACGTATGGGAGGGAAAGACAATATGCTTGCAAAAATGTGGTGGGATGCCAATCCCCTTGCCCCTCATGAACACCCGGGTAAGGTGGAATGGATGGCGCAACCATGGGTGAAAGGGAAATAGCCTTGCATTATTCACCAATACCAGGAATGAGGTTGTCTCAAAAGGCATACTTTTAAGACAACCTCATACTTTATCTGAAAGACGGTCTGTATCTTATCCTGCCGCTAAGTATTGTTTCCTCTACCGAATCATAGGTATAGATCAGTTTAAACCTCAGTTCGGGGTTGATGGAACCCCAGCCGGAAATGGTGATTGAATCGGTATTACTGAAGATCTCAAGGGGGACCTGTGTCACGCCATGTGCCTTCAGAACCCCGGCGAAAGCATTCATTCTGTATGCCCGGGCAGCATTTTCAGTCAACTCAAGAAGAAATGGTATCTCTTCATTCGCAGAAGATCTCAGGGTTAATACATGTGGAGCCATATGCCATTCCAGGGGCACATATTTCAGTGCAACAGAGATGGAAGTGGCCAGGTCTGTTAAAAGATTGACGCTCTCCTGCGACTGTACCAGCGCATTATAAGCAGGGGTGTATCCGGCCCCTTGCTTCACGATGGTTAATTCATCCAGCAGGGAACTGTCATTACGAATCGCCGTGAGCCGGAGTGTATCTCCGGAAATTACGACATCTACGTAATGGTTTACCGACTCAGCAACAGCCAAAGATGCGTTCTGCATTACCTCATATAACCCGGCTCCGGCACCACCGGTTGTGATGTAAGTAACCGGCCAGCTGTCAGGCACATGCTGTTGCCGCATGGGGAAAAATCTTTCATACACATGAGAATGGCCTGCAAATACGATGTCAACATGGTATTTACTGAATAGCTCCGGCCATTTACCGCGTCCCCAGGTCGAGCGATGTCCGCCAAGGTTGTATGCGGGCCGGTGCATGTAAACAAATTTCCAGCGGGCATCGGAAGAAGAAATATCCCGTTTAAACCAGCGTGCCATCTCTTTGCTGTCCGGATAACGGTAGTCCAGGGAGATAAAATGGGCATCGCCGTAATCGAATGAGAACCATTGTTTCTCAGTAGGTTGATCTGTTCTCATGAAATGCCGGAAAAGCTCACCATTGTCATTTTCGCCCTCATGGTCACCCAGGGTTGAGACCAGGGGGATGTGATTTGTCACATTTTTGGTGACATCAAAATAATAGGTTTGCCACTCGGCCAGGTTTCCTCCGATAGCTACCAGATCTCCCATACTGATCATGAATTCAGGCTCATCTCTATCTACGCTGTTCATGATACTGGCAAAAATATCCGGATTTGAACGGCTGTCGCCCATGGCAACAAAATGGAGCCTGGACTGTTTTTCCCTGAAAGTTGTAAAAGAGGACATGGTAGTGTGCCTGTTATCCCAGGAAACCTGATAATCGTATTGTACCCCAGGTTTCAGATCCTCTATTACAACTTCGTAGAGATAACCGTCTCCTTTTATACCCCGGAGGTTTGCTCTTTTTGTGTCGCTCAACACCCTCTCCTGTCCATAATTCAGTGTATAGTCAGATAGCGTGTCAGATTCCCAGCGTATAATCATTTCTGTACTTCCGGGTGCAACCAGATAGGGCCCTTTGGTAAGGTTTTGAGCAACGCAGGGCAGCTGGCCAAAGATCATGGCCACTACCCATAAGCTCCATATGATCAATGTAAATGAACGTTTTTTCATCTGTTTAAGATTTTTTGATTTCTGAATGTTCAAAAAATTTGAATACATTCAGGAACGCATAAAAACTTTTTTAATTTAATGACCTAAAAGTAATATATTTCTAAATCCACAGCGAAAAAAACCATGGAATCATGTACCGCATCATTTTTGTTATCCGTGCTGGCTTTCCGAACATTGGAAGAGATGCACAAGAGAAGTGAATGCGCTGGTTACTGATAATTTAAACTGTTCAAAATGAATAAATTTCTTAAGGAGATATTAGAACAACCTGCTGCACTCAGGGAAACTTTAGCATTCTACGAAGGTGCGACGGGAAAAGCAATGCTTCAAAAAGTAATAAGGCTTTATGAGGAACAGGAAATTAAAGATGTTCTGCTGACCGGAATGGGAAGTTCGTTCTTCACTGCATATCTTGCTTCCTGCCTGTTTAATGAGGCTGGAATTTGTGCCCATGCCATCAATGCGGGTGAATTGTTGCATTATCATTTCTCGCTTCTGAAAGAACATACCATGCTGGTTTGTATATCTCAATCGGGTGAGAGTTACGAAATTGTTAATATAGTTCAGAAGCTCCCCGGGGAATGCCCCTGTCTGGCAATTACCAATGAAAAGAGAAGTACGCTGGCACAAAAAGGTTCTGTGGTATTGCTTTCACAGGCAGGACATGAAGAGATGACCTCAAGTAAATCTTACGTTTCCATTGCACTGGTGAAGTTGATTCTCGGTTGGGTACTGGCAGGGAAATGGACCGGTGAAAAAAGAGCTGAA
>JANTFK010000162.1 GCA_024763595.1 Bacteroidales bacterium
GCCAAAGTGGAGCGGCATGTATTGAACTACGTCCCCAAACAGTTACAAAAAATCAAAAGCATCAGGAGAAGGGACCTGAAGATCAAGAGACTGATAAAAAGATTTCATTTCACCAAGCGTTCCTGATACCTCTCAGTAGGCACGGGTATTGACTCCGTGAATATAATTGAGGAAAGAGGTGCTCACCACCTTATTGCCACCCGGGGTGGGGTAATCACCGGTAAAGTACCAGTCACCCAGGTCGTCGGGTACCGCTTTGTGCAGGTTCTCAATAGTCTGATAGACAATCCTGACTTCAGCGTTTACATCGGTATCGGTAAGCATCTCCGCTATTTTATCACTGATTTGCCGCTGGCTAAAAGGTTTATAAATATCCTTCACATAATTGACATAATCCTCTTTTGGGAGGCCCTTCTGCATGTTGCATTTCTTATATACCTCGTTGATCACATGCTCCATCTCATGCTCCTTCAGCAATGCGATGGCAGCCTGAAATGCAGTAAAGTCACCCAGCCTGGCCATGTCAATACCGTAACAGTCAGGATACCTGATCTGCGGGGAGGAGGAGACCACCACGATCCGTTTGGGACCCAGCCGGTCCAGGATCTTGATAATACTCTGCTTCAGCGTAGTCCCCCGCACAATGCTGTCATCAATCACCACCAGGTTATCAATCCCCCGCCTGATGGTCCCGTAAGTAATATCATATACATGGCTCACCATGTCCTTCCGCCCCTTATCCTGTGAAATAAAGGTGCGCAGTTTCAGGTCCTTGATGGCTACTTTCTCGATTCTCGCCCGCTGGGTCATGATTTTCATGACCTCCTCCGAGTTACAGGCACCATTGATCTTTTTTAACTTCTCCCATTTCTGTTGCAGTATATAGTCCTCAACGGCCTTCACCATGCCGTAAAATGCCGATTCGGCCGTATTTGGAATAAAGGAGAAGACTGTATCCTCCACTTCATACTCAATGGCTTCTAAAATACCGGGAACCAGTAATTCTCCCAGTTTCTTTCTCTCCCTGTAGATCTCTCTGTCACTTCCCCTGGAAAAATAGATCCGCTCGAATGAACATGATTTCTTCACTTCGGGTTCACGCACCTGGCTCATCTCGATCTCACCACTTTTCTTCACCACCAGTACATGTCCCGGGGGAAGCTCCTTCACATGCTCAAATTTTACATTCATGGCAGTTTGAATAACCGGTCGCTCAGAAGTGACAATAACGACTTCATCATCCTGATAGTAATAAGCCGGCCTGATGCCCCATGGGTCGCGCATGGCAAAAACATCACCGTGACCCAGCATTCCCGCCACAGTATATCCTCCATCCCAGCGTTTACTGGCTTCGGCCAGGACCGACGGGACACTGATCCGCTCTCCAATCTGATCGGTAATATCCCTGTTGGTATATCCCTGGGACTTAAACTGATCGAATAACCGCTGATTCTCCGTATCCAGAAAATGGCCCACCTTTTCCAGCATGGTTACCGTATCGGAGTATTCTTTGGGGTACTGGCCCAATTCAACCAGTATCTCAAACAGCTCATCCACATTTGTAAGGTTGAAGTTACCGGCCATCACCAGGTTCCTGGTCCGCCAGTTGTTCTGTCTCATGACCGGATGCAGGTTTTCCGTATTGTTGGAACCAAATGTACCATAACGAAGATGTCCCAGGTAGGCTTCCGCAACAAAGGGCAGGTTGGCCTTTGCCCAGTGCGGATCATTCAGTGCATCCGGATAATCACGTTCAGCCTCCTCATAATGGCTATAGATATGTTTGAAAATTTCGTTGATGGCCGAAGAACCAGCTTCTCTCTGGCGGCTGAAATATTTTTTCCCCGGCGGGGTATCCAGTTTCAGGCTAACCACACCCGCACCGTCCTGTCCCCTGTTCCGCTGTTTCTCCATTAAAAGATATAACTTTTCCAGGCCATACCTCCAGGAACCATAAGTCAGCTGATAATATTCCAGCGGTTTGAGCAGCCTGATCAGCGCAATACCACATTTGTGTTTAACTTCATCGGTCATGTCGCCATATGCTATTCGGGGCTCCTGATGTTAACATAATCGGGAACAATAAAGGAATTTGGAAACTGTTTTTGTATACGGTCCTGCAACTTCAGGGCCTGGCTCCGGGTTCTGCAATCTCCCACATATACTTTAAAGAATGGCTCATCATACTTATGGTAGGCATCTACCCCGGGGAAGTCCGATACAAACCTGGCCCGTACACGTTGCTGTTCTTCCTTGGCACCCAGTCCGCTCTCCGAAAAAATCCGGATCCGGTAACCGGGGACTCCGGTAACTTTTTTATTCTGCGAGAGTAGCTTGTAGTAATTGGCCACAAGCAGGCTGTCCACTTCCAGGTTAACCTTTCCGGAAGATCCCCCTTCCAGTAATATTGTCAGCATATCTTCTCGGGTATTATGCTGCTGCGATACTTGCCCCTGGAGGGAAAATACTGTAAAAGTACAACACACGAAAAATAGCAGACTGCGTGTCATCCGGTAAATTTGTGGCATAAAAATAATCAAATTTGTATTCTGTTTGTCATACATATGATAATTTGCTTACATTGAAAACTGTTTACTACTTATGAGCAGTAAAATAAGACGGATTGAGGTGATTACCGGACTGTTGATCATTATGACAGCTTTCAGTTTTGTAGCCGCCCTGTTACTGGATTTCGATTTTGTGAGTCCCTATGCCACACTGAAGGAAGACCTTTCTTACCTCTCCGATCACCTGAGGAGTCAGCAAATCAGCTCCTGGGCCTGGTTAACCACGTCGATTACCATTTTGATTGCTACTCCTTTCTACTTCGTGATGTTCCATAAACGGCTGAGGTATCTCCATTATATTACCGGCCTGATGATGCTGGGCGGGGCTGCCGGATTTCTTTTAATGGGGCTAACAGGTCTCGATCTCCATCAGGACCTTGTCCGCATCACACAGGAAGGATTTGAACAGGCCGATGGCCAGGCAAAGCTTGGCCTTTTGCAGCAATACCGGCAGGCACAACTCTACCGTTATGCAGGAAGCAGTTTTGTGGGTTTATTCGCCATGGGATTGGGCCTGATTAAATTCAGGTTGGCAAAATTTCCGATTTTTTCCACCATCCTGCTTTTAAGCAGCGGGCCCGTCCTGATCTTCTTTAACTGGTATGATCCGGATCACCTGGCCCGGACCGTAGCCATGGCTGGTATCATGATAGGTGTGACCGTCTTTTGCGTACGACTGATCAACAAAGGAATATAAAAAGAAATTTACGCGATGGCTTCGGATAGTTCATCGGTTACGTTCAGGTTGTGTGAAACAGCCTGAACATCATCGTCATCCTCGAACTCTTCCACGATTTTCATGATCTGTACAGCCTGTTCCAGCGGAAGGTCCATTGTTTCATTGGGAATTCGCTGTAATTCTGCACTTTCAGGTTCCAGTCCCATCTCCTGGATCTTTTTCTGAACGTTATGAAAATCTTCCATGGGTGTTGTGATCATAAAAACGTCATCCTCAAGTTCAACTTCCTCCACGCCTGCATCGATCAGTTCAAGCTCGAATTCATCCGGATCCAGTTCACCCTTGGCCAGGCTGATTATGCCCTTACGTTCAAACATATAGCTTAACGAACCATTGGTCCCCAGGTTACCCCCCCTTTTATTAAAAATGGAACGTACATTACTGATCGTCCGGTTCCGGTTGTCGGTCAGGCAGTCGATAAAAACACCTGTTCCGTGGGGAAGCATTCCTTCAAACGTAAGCTCTATAAAGGAAGAATTGTCCCTGTCTGCCTTGTTAATGGCTCTCTGGATGGTATCCTTGGGCATATTCATACCCTTGGCATTTTGCACCGCAGCACGAAGACGCGGATTTGATTCAGGGTCGATACCACCCTCACTGGCCGCTACAGTAATCTCTTTGATGAGTTTGGTGAAAAGTTTTCCCCGTTTGGCATCATTGGCGCCTTTCTTGCGCTTGATGGTCGACCATTTACTGTGTCCTGACATAATGATTCTGCTATATTTCCTGCAAAATTAACAAAACACCGGTTTAATAAAAACCCCCTTTCATTGACGGATCACCTGAACACCACCAAAGACCACATCTACTTTAATATCGATGGATGCTGAATCGGCCGACCAGGAATCACTCTCATAGATGGTCGTTCCAAAGACGGCACTGTTCCCGTCAGGCAGCTCTGCTCCTGCAAAAACCGCATCCGCTTCGATCCTTACCGGTTTGTCCCTTGGAATGATGATCTGGGCTCCCCCGAACACGGTACTGATCTTGGCGTGAAAACTACCCTGATCCAGATCCACATTGGTAAAATCGTAGACACCCTTGGCAAAGAGCACGGTGTACTCTTTCCCCGGTTCCGGATTGTCGTATACCCGTTCACTGAATATGGTTTCTTCCGGCTCAAAATGATGATGTGTTATGAGGAACCTGCCAAACAGCACCTTAATTCCCAGTAAGATCAGAAAGATCCCCACCAGCACCTTGAAGACAGGGAAATCCACATTGAGAACCACTTTTATGATGAGTGCGATACCCAGCAACAGTAAAAATGCACCCCAGAATAATCCTGCTCCCATTTTCATCTGTTTTAAATTTATGAATAATACTGTTTTTTTATGATTACAATGATAAGAAGAACCGGTAAGGAGGGAAACCAGAAATCGGCCAACTGCCCCATATTGCCGGTAAAAGTCCTATATTTTATGTAAGTTCGCAAATCGATGTCAACCCGGAAACTATATATTGAAACCTATGGCTGTCAGATGAATGTGCTGGATAGCGAAGTGGTGGCTGCCATCCTGCAGCAACAAAACTACCAGCTGACCGGCGAGCTGCATGAAGCTGACCTGGTACTGGTCAATACCTGCTCGATCCGTGATAATGCCGAGCAGCGGGTTCGATCGAGGCTGCAGCATTTCAAAGGGCTCAAACAGGGAACCCGGCCAGTTACCGTGGGGGTCATTGGTTGTATGGCCGAGCGGCTTAAGGAAAAACTGCTGGAAGAGGAAAAGGTGGTGGATCTTGTGGTGGGGCCCGATGCCTACCGGGAACTACCACTCCTGTTACAGGAGGTGGGAAGCGGGCAAAAAGGAGTCAATACGCTGCTGTCACTGGAAGAGACCTATGGTGACATTAACCCGGTACGCATGGACCGGAATCATGTAACCTCTTTTGTTGCCATTATGCGCGGATGCAACAATTTTTGCAGCTACTGCGTGGTACCGGGCACCCGGGGACGCGAACGGAGCAGGGATCCGGAAACCATTATCCGGGAAACAACTGAACTTTTTCAGCGCGGCTACAGGGAGGTAACGCTCCTTGGACAGAATGTCAACTCATACCGGTGGAAAAACGGAGGTAATGAGCTACAATTTGAAAAGTTACTGGAACGGGTGGCCGTAATCGATCCTGATCTGCGGGTCAGGTTTGCCACATCCCATCCGAAAGATATGTCGGACGACCTGTTAAAGGTTATGGCCGCACACCCCAATCTTTGCAGGTCTGTTCACCTGCCGGTACAATCAGGCAGCACAGAAGTCCTGCAAAGAATGAAACGCAGGTATACCCGTGAGCACTATATGGACCGGATATCGGCCATCCGAAAATATTTGCCTGAAGCGTCCATATCAACAGATATTATTACCGGGTTTTGTGGAGAGACCGAAGCTGAGCACCAGCAAACCCTCAGCCTCATGAAATGGGTGGGATACGACTTCTCCTACATGTTCAAATACAGTGAGCGCCCCGGTACTTTTGCTGCTGAAAGATATGAGGATGATGTGCCGGATGAGATTAAAACCCACCGCTTGAATGAGGTCATTGACCTGCAGATGAGGCTCTCCCTGGAGAGCAAGGAGCGTGATGTGGGCCGGACCTTCCAGGTGCTGGTAGAGGGAACCTCCAAGAAGTCAGATGATCACCTGTACGGGCGTACCTCCCAGAACAAAGTAGTGGTCTTTCCAAAAAGGGATATTAAACGTGGGGATTATATAAATATCAGTGTCACTGATTGCACATCTGCCACCCTGATCGGAGAGGTGATTTAACCGGTCCGCCCGCTGCAGAGAGGCAGGGGAAGCTATTCCAGCACAAGCTGTATCTTCTCCACGCTCTTTTTACAGGTGCAAAATGCAAGTTCTGCCTCCAGTTCCAGCAGCATGATCAGTTCCCTGACCTCCGGTGTAACATTGCAGAGTTTGAATTCACTGCCATTACGACTGGCATACCCTGTAATCTCTTTTAACACTTCAAACCCGGATGAGTCAATGAACCTGATGCCATTCAGGTCAAAAGCAACTGTAACGCCCGGCTCTTCCACCAGCTCCTCGAGCTGTTGTTTAACCAGTGCTGAAAAGAGGGTGTTAAACCTGTTCACCTGGAACAGCTCCACCCGGTACTGATTCTCTTCTTTTGCTATTTTCAGCATATTTATTTTGTGCTAAATCAGCCTGTAAAGTAAAATGGTATCTTTCAGACAAGAGAAAAATCAGAAACGAAGTTATCCACAAAAAACGGTGAACTAAAGTTTGCAGATACTTGTTATTATGGCAGACCTTTTAGTAAACATATACTTGCAATCATGGATATTCTGGTTTTGGGTGCCGGAATCTCGGGACATACGGCAGCCGCATTCTTAAGAAAAAAACTGGGGAAGAAGCATTCAGTTACAGTTGTTACTCCCAATTCCTATTACCATTGGATCCCTTCCAATATATGGGTTGGGGTGGGCCGGATGACGATCGACCAGGTAAGGTTTAAGCTGGAAAAGGTCTACAGGAGATGGGGCATCATTTTAAAACAGGCCAGAGCAGTGTCGATCCATCCCGAAGGGAATGAATCTGTGGACCGGGGTTATGTAACTATTGAATACACTTCACCCGACCGCAAGGGCACAAAAGAAGAGGTGCAGTACGACTATCTGGTGAATGCCACGGGCCCGAAACTGAATTTTCAGAAAACACCTGGCCTGGGCCCTGAGGGCGGAAACACCGTTTCGGTCTGTTCATATGACCATGCGGCCCATGCATGGGAAGAACTGCAACGGGTAATTGAAAAACTGAAACAGGGTAAAAAGCAGAAAATTGTGGTAGGAACGGGCCATCCCATGGCCACCTGTCAGGGTGCAGCTTTCGAGTATACACTCAACATCGCATTTGAACTTAAGAAACAGAAGCTCTCCCACCT
>JANTFK010000163.1 GCA_024763595.1 Bacteroidales bacterium
TTACACAGAAGCCAGAAAGGGGGATGTGATTGCCAGGATCTCCAGTGATGTGCAGGAGATCGAAACCTCAATCATGAGCTCCCTGCAGATGCTCTTCCGGGATCCCATCACGATCATCATTTATATGATTATTCTCTTCTCCATCAGTTTTAAACTGACACTCTTTGTGGTGCTGATCCTGCCCCTGGCAGGTTTTTTGATTGGACGCATAGCACGCAGCCTCAGGAAAACCTCTTTCATGGGGCAGCAACAACTTGGCGAATTACTGGCCCTGCTGGAAGAGACACTGTCCGGATTGAGGATCATCAAGGCATTCAATGGTGAAGACAAAATGAAAAAGAAGTTTTTTGACACCAATAACCGTTTTGCCCTGCTGTTCCGGAAGGTGATCCGGAGAAGATACCTGGCAAGCCCGGTCAGTGAGTTTCTGGGCACCATTGTACTGATGATCATTATGGCTTACGGAGGGTCACTGGTACTTTCCGGGGAGAGCAACATGACCGGAGAGAACCTGATTCTCTTCCTGATTATTTTCAGCCAGGTGATCACCCCGGCCAAGGTATTTACCACTGCCTGGTTCAACATACAGAAGGGGATGGCATCGGTCGACCGTGTGGACCAGCTGTTGCTGGCCGATGATAAAATAGTGGAAAAAACGGAGCCGGTGGAGGTGGATGGCTTCAGGGATTCCATCGAATACCGGAATGTCTCTTTTAAATATGATAAGGAGTATGTACTGAAAGATATCTCCTTTACCATCAAAAAGGGACAGACCATCGCACTGGTAGGGAAGTCGGGATCGGGAAAATCCACACTGGTGGATCTGCTCCCCAGGTTCATGGACGCGAGTGAGGGGACGATCTTAATAGATGGGATCCCGGTAACTGATTTCCGGATAAAGTCTCTCAGAACCCTGATGGGTATTGTAAGTCAGCAATCGATCCTGTTCAATGATACTTTCCGGAACAACATTGCCTTTGGCAGCAATGGTGCCGGGAACGACGAGCAGATCATCGGTGCAGCCAGGGTGGCCAATGCCCATGATTTCATTGTGGAGACGGAGCAAGGGTACGACGAGGGTGTGGGTGAAGGCGGAGGGAAGCTGAGCGGGGGCCAGAAGCAGCGGATCAGCATTGCCCGTGCTGTGATGGCCAATCCGCCCATCCTGATCCTGGATGAAGCCACATCAGCACTGGACACTGAGTCGGAGCGACTGGTACAGGATGCCATTATCAAATTGATGCAGAATCGTACGTCCATTGTGATTGCTCACAGGCTCTCTACCATCAAGCATGCGGACCTGATCCTGGTGATCGATGGGGGCCGGATCGTTGAGCGGGGCAGTCACGATGAGTTGATCAGGAACAGGGAGGGCCTGTACAGTAAACTGCATGCTATGCAAATGTTTTAATCGATGAAGATCAGCGGGTTCTCCATGGGCAGAAATGCCCTGAAGTTATACTATCCCATGCGGCAATCTGTTGAGTCGATCCTGCCCATTGTGGATGAGTTTGTGATAGCCCTGGGCAACTCTGATGCGGATGACACCACACGCGCAGAACTGGAAGCCATTGACAGCGATAAGATCCGCATTGTGGATACTGTCTGGAATATTGAAAAATATCCGCGGGGCATGGAGCATGCACACCAGACCGATCTGGCCAGGGAGCACTGTTCGGGCGACTGGCTCTTTTACCTTCAATCGGATGAGGTAGTACATGAAAAAGACCTGGAGACCATTCTGAAACGTTGTGAGGAGCTGGTTGAGGATAAACAGGTAGAGGGTCTGATGTTTAATTACCGTCACTTCTGGGGAGATTACGTACATGTTCAGGATGGACATTGCTGGTATCGCAGGGAGATCCGGGTCATCAGGAACGATCCTGAAATACACTCCTGGGAATCGGCCCAGTCATTCAGGCGGATTCCCGGTTTTGACGGGATCAGTTACCGTCAGCAGGAAGGTACGTATAAACTGAAGGTGGCCCGTGTGGATGCCGATATCTTTCATTACGGCTGGGTCCGTCCGCCAGCTGTGATGCAGAGTAAGATCAAAGCATTCAGTATCAATCACAAGGGGAGGAAAAAGGTGGAGGAGCAGGAGGCTGCCCGTCAGTTTGACAGGGTGTTTGATTACGGCAATCTGTCAAAACTGACCCCATACACGGGGAGTCATCCGGCTGTGATGAAAACCTGGATAGATCAGTTTGACTGGAAGGACCAACTAAGGTTCTCAGGACCGGCACGCAGCCTGAATCCCATTATGTCGAAACATGACAGGACCCGGTACAGGTTGATCTCCTGGATAGAAAAACAGCTGTTAGGAGGGCGCAGGCTGGGAGAGTTCAGGAACTATATTCTTCTGAATCGGTGATTCATCATTCCCTCCCCCCGGATACTCATTGTCCTGGACTATGTATGATGTTCCGGGTGATCCTCCGGCGGCGTATGTCTGTGGTACTGTCCCATCTGTTGAACCGCTTTCATTTGAGGTAACGGAGGTAGCGATCACAGGAATGGAAGTGGCTGACAGAACGGAAGTTGCAGTTAAACCTTTTAAAAATTACGGCGGGAGTTTCTGAGATATGTCATGGGATATAAAATGATCTTTGTAAGATAAGCCGAATGCCTGAAAAATTCAACCCCCACTGATCAGTTTCCCGGAGCTGTTATACCGCTTTTTACCGGGCAGTTCCTCCCCTGCCTCATAGGTTACCTCCTCCATCAATTCGCCCGTTTTGTAGTAACGCTTTGTCACTCCATGTTTCCTGTTCTGGTAATAGCTGGTATGTTCATAGATCTGGCCGTTTTTATAATACCAGATGGCCGGTCCGTGTTTCCTGCCATGTTCATAGGTTATCCTGGAATGTACTGTCTTTCCGTCTTCGTAATAATTCACCCTGACTCCATGCACGTATCCGTTTTCATCAACGGAACTGACACTTGAGATGGTCCCGTCATCCCGCTGTTTGGTCACTTTGCCGGATTGCGTTTTTTCCTTGTTCTCATTCGGTTGGGATGTGGAAACACAGGATGCTGTACCGGAGAAAAGTATGATGGTGAGTAGCAAATATATCAGATGCTGTACCGGTAAAAGGGGGAATGGAGATTTCATGGGTTTCGTCTTCCTGATGAACAAATATACTGGTTTCCCCGGATATCCCCGGATTTTGCGTATGATCTGCTATGGACTTTTGAATTCTACGCTTCAATGCATACTTTTAAAGGATGAAACAGGTTATTTACCAGGTTGATGCATTTACACGGGAGCTTTACAAAGGAAATCCTGCCGCTGTTTGCATAATGGCTGCATGGCCGGACAGGGAGATCATGCAGCATATTGCCAGTGAGAATAATCTTTCAGAGACGGCCTTTGCGGTACCGGTAAATGACCGGTATGAGATCCGGTGGTTTACCCCGCGGATGGAGGTAGAGCTTTGCGGCCATGCTACCCTGGCTGCAGCCCATGTTTTGTTCGGGCACCTGAATCATCCGTTCGATCGAATTTATTTCGAATCGCTCCACAGCGGGACGCTGACGGTGGAGAGAAGCGGCGACTGGCTTATCCTCGATTTTCCAGCTGATTCACTGGAAGAAATGGCAGTACCGGAAATTATTATAACAGCTTTGCACAAAGCTCCGCTCAAAGCTTTCAGGGGTAAAACCGATTTCATGTTCGTTTTCGCCAGTCAGTATGAGATCGAGTCTCTTCAACCCGATTTCGACCTGTTGGCCCGGGTGGGTGCAAGAGGTATCATTGTAACTGCCCTTGGGAATAAGTATGACTTTGTTTCACGCTTTTTTGCACCACGGGCAGGGATCAATGAGGACCCGGTTACAGGGTCGGCTCATACTGTGCTAATCCCTTACTGGTCAAAGCTGCTTGGAAAGAAAAAAATGATGGCCCGGCAGTTGTCGGAAAGGGGAGGAGAACTGGTTTGTGAGATGCGCGGAAAACGGGTAAAAATCTCCGGACAGGCAGTCACCTATATGACCGGAGAGATAAACATCTGATAATTTTGTAAATTCGCCCATTTTAATTCATACTCCTGTTTATTATGAGGTTTTCAGAAGACCGTATGGAAAAGCTGACCTGCAGTGATGGTGCTCAGCGCAATATTCACATTTGGGAAGCAAAAACAAACCGGGCCATATTCCTGATCATTCACGGGGTCATGGATCATGCGGGTAACTATGTTACAACCGGACTATTTTTTAAAGAACACGGAATTACCACTGTGGCCCATGATCAGCGCGGACATGATCTGAGCGGGCCCGACCGCAGCAAAAATGTTTATATCCCGCGTTTCGAAGTTTTCCTGGATGATATTGAATTGATGATCGCGTGGACAAAGGAACATTACCCGGGATTCCCTCTCTTTATCGTAGGGCATTCCATGGGAGGCCTGATTGCCACACATTTTGGGATAAGACGGCTGGAAGGAGATCCTCAGATCAGGGGTTTTATCCTCTCTTCTCCCTATTATGTAAACAAGGTAAAGGCATCCTGGATTGTAAAGAAATCGTCGGCTCTGCTTGCGCTGATCCTTCCAAAGTTAACCGTACCGCTGGAAGATTTTACGCAATATACCACACGCGATGAAACAATCGTTAAGAGGCATTACCAGAATGCGCACGATGGTGTCAAGGCCAGCAGGGTATCGGTCCGTTGTGGAAATGAACTGCTTAAGGCCCAGCGATGGGTTGCTGATAATATAGCAGCGTGGAGGCATCCCTTACTGGCAATTGTAGCCGGTAATGATAAGATCGCAGATGCCGGTGCTAACAGGAAACTGCTGGGGAAGATCGATCGGGAGCTGATCACCGAAGTGTATTACCCGGAGAATTATCATGAAAACTTCAATGAGCCGAACAGGGAAGAGGTTTATGCAAGGATGCTTGCGTGGGTGGAAGCACGGATTTCATAAGATTATTTGTGTTTGATACCGTTACGTCTTATATTTAGGATAGCAACCTTACCTGCACAATATGTATTATCTGATTGTTAGAAACCTGGGAGCTCCCCGATGCATCGACCGCAACGAGACCGATATTTATGAGGATGGTATGTCGTTTGAATGCACCCCGAACCTGGATTGTAACGCAAAGGGGGAGTTTGTGAAAGAGGTGGAGATCACCTGTACGGAGTACCCCGAAGATACTTTTGTAGCCATGGTATTCATGGATTAACTCTCCCGAAACCAAATAGATACGCTGATGAAAAAGCTTTATTTCCTGCTTGTGGGATCCATGTTGCTGATCTTCCTTTCAGGATGTTCTACCTTGAAGCGGTTTAAATCTGCCCAATACATGGGTATTGACAATAGCCTGGTGGATGTGGCCCTGTTCGGTACACAGCTTCAGGAAGAGATGACTTCGGTTGAACAAAAGAACTTGTGGGGGCTGAGTGCCAATGCGCAGACTCAGCTGATCCGCATTATGCATGAAAGGTATCCGGATAACAGTCAGTTTATCGGTGCGATTAACAATGAATATTCAAATCCAGGCTATCTTACCTCTCCCGGATACACCACAAAAGAACTTCGCATGGTATTCGGTATCAGTAAACGCAGGGACTATGCGATGTTGCATGAACCTGCGGGCAGATTCTCCCCGGCGGACCGGATTGAATACCTGAAGTTCAGTCTGGAGATTCCCTCCTCTTATAATCTGATGTTTAAGGAATGGAACAGGTTTGTTACTGAATACGGGGAGATTGATCTTGCAGACGTGAGTTTCTCGCGCAACCTCGACCTGGAGGCAGAGCGAAAGGTCAACAAGGCCGGTGTGGGAGGGAAGCTATCTGTAAGCAGCCAGGAAAAACAGGAAATCCGGTCCCGCTACCTGAAGCTGAACGGCAGCATGAGCAAACACAGGATCTCTATCGAGGAGGAGGGGACACGTGAGATCGACCTTACAGGTAATGTAACTGCCGGGGTTGTCCTGGAATTTTCCGGGTTCCCTGAAAGGGTGGCTTTCCCGCTTTTTTCAGATACCGGTACAGGAGGCAGCTCAGGAGAGGTAGCCGCATTACGCTTTGTGGATGTATTGGTTCCGGCCATGGAAGAAGCTCCGGATACCATCATGGCAAGATTAACGGTGGAATATATATACAGGCATGTAGCGTCCGGATGGAACACATTTGCAGAATGGGACGACCGGGTGGAATACTATTCGGGAAACCTGAAAAAACAGATTCCCCTTTTTACCAGGAAGGAGTTCCTCCCACCATTCTACTGCATCGGAACCGGTATGGAGGGAAAGGAGGTCCTGAAGGTCAGGCACAACCAGGGAAGGACATACCTGCTTCAGTTTTCCAACTATAGCGATGCTTCCCGCTTCCTGGATTGGCTGGACGCCTGGTCCCGCAGGCAGGCTGAACCAGGAATGCCGGTTTTCGCAGGGGATCAGGAACTGATATATCAGGGAAAACCGCTGTTGCCGGGCCAGGTGGTATCAGATCAATTGAAAGTGATACCTGTTTTCAGCAACCTGATCTCTACGGGTTATTGATTCTGGTCTGATTGCTCGTATTCCTCCTGCAGTTCGGTGAATACCGCCTCCACCGTTGAAATGCCGGTCACCCTGCTGGCATTGCTTCCGACAAATGCAAATCCGTCCTCCAGGTTGCCTTTGTAGGCAGCCAGCAGCGCTTCAGAGATGCAGTAGGAGGTGGTCTTTGGATCGCATGACCTGATACAGTTGTTTTTACAGAATGATGGTCTTCTTTTCCCTTCATCCGCTTCTTTCAGGAAGCGGTTGAATATGGAACGGCCAGGCATTCCCACCGGGCTTTTTATGATCTGAATATCCTCTTCTTTTGCATCCACGAAAGCCTGTTTAAATTCATCAGAAGCATCGCACTCCTCGGTGGCTACGAACCTGGTCCCAAGCTGGACCGCCGATGCGCCGTGCTTCATGATATCCCGGATATCCTTCCCCGTAAAAATACCCCCTGCTGCAATAACCGGAACCTCCTTCTTGAATTTTTCCCTGATTTCCGTGGCCACATTCTTTACTTCCTCCACCAGGTTCTCCAGTTTATTTGTAACCTCCTGCAAAGTATCAGCTTTAAAGCCCAGGTGTCCTCCGGCTTCAGGACCTTCCACCACAAATGCATCAGGGAGGTAGTCGTAATTCTGTTGCCATTTCCGGGTAATAATGGCAGCAGCACGCCCGGAGGAAACAAT
>JANTFK010000164.1 GCA_024763595.1 Bacteroidales bacterium
ATTATTCCTGTATTTCTTCAGGATCTTTTTTACCTCTTTCTCAGGAAACGGGAAGATCTGTTCCAGTCGTACCAGTGCGATGTCTTTCACCCCCAGTTGTTGTTTTCTGGCAAGCAGGTCATAATAGATCTTCCCACTGCAAAGGACAACCCGGCGGACTTCATTCATATCATTATCCGTATCATCGTAAACCGGATTGAATTTACCGTTTTCCAGATCGTCCAGAGAGGAGACACACTGAGGATGCCGGAGCAGGCTTTTGGGAGTAAAGATGATGAGCGGAACCCTGGAGCGCTTTTTTAAATGGTTCCTCAGTGCATGGAAAAGATTGGCAGGTGAGGTGGGATTGATAATATGCATATTGCATCTGGCTGCCAGGCTGAGAAACCTTTCGATGCGGGCACTGGAATGTTCGGGCCCCTGGCCTTCAAAACCATGGGGCAGGTAAAGTACCAGCCCGTTCAAAACGCCCCATTTCTCCTCTGCACTGGAGATGTACTGATCCACGATTACCTGGGCCACATTGGTAAAATCTCCAAACTGGGCCTCCCAGATAGTCAGTCCCTCAGGGCATGCAAGGGCATACCCATATTCAAAGCCCAGGACCCCGTATTCATTCAAAGGGGAGTTATAGATATTGAAAGGCACCTGATTCTCCTGCAGGTGCTTAAGCGGGAAGTATGTTTCTGTTGATTCTTCCACGGTCAGCCCGGCATGCCGGTGGGAGAATGTTCCCCGTATTGAATCCTGTCCGCTAATGCGCACCGGGTGGTTTTCAAGAAGAAGTGATCCATATGCCAGTAGTTCCCCCAGGGCCCAGTCCAACCGGTTTTCCATGAGCATTTTTCTCCTTTCTTCAACCAGTTTGATGTTCTTTTTAAAGAAAACCAGATCTTCCGGCAGGTCATTGATCTGTTTGGCGATTTTTTGTAACGTTTCCCCGGAAACACCTGTATGAACAGCTTCCTCAAAATCCTTGGTAGTGGCATATTCTATTCCTTCCCAGGATGCTTCCAGGAACTGCTGGATGGTGACTTTTTGTTTTTTTCTGGAGAGTTCCAGTTTTTCTTCCAGACGGTCATCATATTCCTTTTCAGCCGCACTGATTTTTTGTGTTGTCAGCACTTGTTGCTTTACCAGGTCCTTGCTATACAGATCCCTTGGATTGGGGTGCCTGGCAATGGCTTTATAGAGAAGTGGTTGTGTAAATCTTGGCTCATCACCTTCATTGTGACCATATTTTCGGTAAGCCAGGATATCGATAAACACATCTGTATGAAAAACCTGGCGGTATTCAAGAGCCATTCGTACCACATGAACCAATCCTTCCACATCATCACCATTTACATGCCAAATGGGTGCTTTGGTCACTTTCCCGACATCGGTACAATAAGTACTGGAACGGCTGTCCAGATAATTGGTGGTAAAGCCCACCTGATTATTAATTACTATATGAATGGTTCCACCGGTTTGATAACCCTCGAGTTCTGACATCTGAATTACTTCGTATACCACACCCTGACCGGCAATGGCTGCATCTCCGTGAATAATGATGGGGACCAGCCTGTTGTTATCGCCTCCATAAATATGGTCGATACGTGCCCTGGATACTCCTTCTATGACAGGAGAGGAAGATTCAAGATGAGATGGATTGGGTACAATATTTAAAACCACCGCTTTATCATGACTGGTCTGTACGGTATTTCCATACCCCAGGTGATATTTAACATCACCGAGGCTGATCCTGTCTTCATATGACTCACCCTCGAATTCTTTAAATATGTTCTCCATGGGTTTCATCAGCACATTGGCCATTACATTGAGACGGCCGCGGTGGGCCATGCCGATGTTAAACTCTTTTACTCCCATCAGGCTGCCCTGATCAATCAGGTCATTAAGCGCCGGAATTAATATCTCAGCACCTTCCAGTGAGAACCGTTTTTGCCCGACAAATTTATTATGGATGAATTTTTCAAATCCCACGGCATCTCTTAAATGGTGGAATATTCTGATTTTCTCTTCCGGGGTGAACTGTGTTCTGTTCTGACTCTGTTCAATCCGGTCCTGGAGCCATTTGATTTTCTCAGGATGTCTGATAAACATAAACTCTGACCCAATGTGACCACAATAGGTCTTTTTCAGGTGTTCCAGTATATCTTTCAGCGGAGCTTTTCCACAACCAATCTCTTTCCCGGCATAGTAATATGTTTCAAGGTTATCTTCAGAAAGGCTGTAGTTCTCCAGATCCAGGGTTGGAAAATACTTACGGCGGGTTCTTACCGGGTTGGTTTCAGTAAAAAGATGTCCGCGTTTGCGGTAACCGTTGATCAGGTTGATGACCTTGAACTCTTCATCGAAAGTGAGGGCTTCGGATGCCGGGTGGCTATAATCCCGTCTTGCCAGGTCAAAACCCTGGAAAAAGTGATGCCAGCTGGCATCTACAGAGTTGGGATCCTTTATGTATTTCTTATAAAGTTCTTCCAGTGCCTCTGTATCGAGGTTTTGTAAAAAAGATAGGTTGTCCATATGTAACCGGTAGAGATTTTAAAAGTAACAATCAGCTTCCAGTTTTGTTGTGTGTGGTATCCTATTCAAATATAACCAAGATATCTGTGCAGATTGTCATTTAGACCCTATTTAAATCAATTGAAGTTTCGCTTTTTTTAAGTAATATTGCAGCTTATTTAATAAAAGCATCGATTTATGACAATAGGCGTTCTCAGGGAAGGTGAAGGTGAAAACAGAGTGGTCCTTTTGCCGGAGCATATTTCTTCCCTGGTTAAAAAGAGTATTGATGTACTGGTAGAAAAGGATGCAGGGAAACGATCCTTTGCCAGTGATAATGCGTACAAGGAAGCTGGAGCAAAGGTTGTTTCCAGGTCAGAGGTCCTGAAAGGAGCTGATGTAATCTTTTCCATTCAGGCTCCTGAAGATAAAATTCCTGAAGGGAAGGTCCTTGTCTCAATTCTTAGTCCGCTCACCAGTAAAAAGGTAGTGGAAGATCTGGCAAAATCGGGAGTTACTTCCTATAGCCTGGATATGATCCCTCGTTCGTCGCGTGCGCAGGCTGTGGATGTGCTCTCTTCCATGGCAACGGTGGCAGGTTATAAGGCCGTGCTGGTTGCAGCTGCTGCCCTGCCCAAATTCTTTCCCATGTTCATGTCGGCATCGGGTACGATCAAACCGGCAAGGGTATTGATTCTGGGGGCTGGAGTTGCCGGCCTGCAGGCACTTGCCACGGCCAGAAAACTGGGTGCAGTAGTTGAAGTATTTGATGTGAGGACAGCTGTCCGGGAGGAGGTTGTCAGCCTGGGAGGTAAATTTGTTGAGGTTGAAGGTGCGATTGATGATAGTTCGGCAGGTGGTTATGCTGTTGAACAGACCGAAGAGTATAAGAAAAAGCAGGGTGAGTTGATTCAGGCAAGAGCTGTCGCTTCCAATGTGATCATTTCAACAGCCCAGATCCCCGGGAAAAAGGCTCCGATACTGATTCATAATAAGACAGTGGAAGCCATGCAATCCGGTTCGGTAATCATTGACCTGGCAGCTTCAACCGGAGGGAATTGTGAGCTGACCCGGAACAATGAATCCATTGTTCATAACGAGGTGACCATCATCGGGAATTCCAATTTTGCTTCCACAATACCTTCGGATGCGAGTAAGATGCTGGGCAGGAACTTTCTGAACTTCCTGGCTTTGATGATTGATGAGGAGGGAAATCTGAATCTGGATGTGGATGATGAGATCATTCAACAAACCTGTATTACCCGGAATGGAGAGATTGTCAATGAACGGGTAAAAGGAGCATAATATTTGTTAATCACTTAATTCAAATAAAATGGAAAGCGTATTACAGTTTTTCTATGCCAACAAAGAGGCGATCTTCATTATAGCCCTGACTATTTTTCTCGGGCTGGAGGTGATCTCCAATGTGCCTTCGGTGCTGCATACCCCTCTTATGTCCGGAGCCAATGCCATCAGCGGCGTAATCATTATCGGGGGTATTATCCTGGTGGGTCATGCAGACCTGCAGAACCTGGTAGAAGGATCCAACCTGCTCAATCTGATACTGGGCATTTTTGCATTGCTTTTCGGCACCCTGAATGTTATAGGTGGATTTGTGGTCACGGACCGGATGTTGGAAATGTTTAAAAAGAAGAAAAAATAGAGCAAGATCATGGATACACTGAATATAACCAATGGAGATATAATACTCGAGTTTTCTTATCTGTTGTCGGCACTCTTCTTTGTTGTGGGTCTTAAGTTATTGAGCAGCCCTGACTCGGCCAGGCGTGGAAATCTTTGGGCTGCGGCAGGTATGTTATTGGCCATGATCGCTACAATGATACTGCACCGGGATAGTAACGGCGGTACCATACAGGCTGGGAATTTGATAATCATACTGGTAGCCATTGCCTTTGGGGGTGTAATCGGCGCAGTGATCGCAAGAAAGATCAAAATGACGGCAATGCCTCAGTTGGTATCTTTTTTCAATGCGACCGGTGGTGCAGCTTCAGCACTTGTGGCTTTAATAGAGTTTTCTAACCCTGACAACCAGTCCGCACTGGTTACGCTGCTCGGCCTGGTCATAGGGAGCATTGCTTTCAGCGGTAGTATGATTGCTTATGGAAAACTGAACGGAAATATCAAAGATATTTTTTCCAAATTGATGACCTATATCAACCTGTTGATCCTCCTTGGTCTGGTGATTATGGTGGTTGTGCTGCTGACATCTGATATGCCCCTTGAGAGTAAGCAGTTATTGGTCTATGTATTACTGGCTGTTTCACTGATATACGGAGTCAGTTTTGTAATGCCCATCGGTGGTGCTGATATGCCTGTAGTAATCTCCCTGTTAAATAGTTTTACCGGCATTGCCGCTGCCATGGCCGGGTTTATTTATCATAACCAGGCAATGATCCTGGGTGGTATTTTTGTCGGGGCTGCAGGAATGATCCTGACCATCCTGATGTGTAAAGCCATGAACCGCTCTCTGATCAATGTTGTTATTGGTGCATTTGGTGGAGGTGGTGCGGCTGTAGACCGTGAAAAAGGAACAGTAAAAGAGGTTTCTGCTACGGATGCGGCTGTGATGCTTAATTACAGCAGTAAGGTGGTCATCGTACCCGGGTACGGGCTTGCAGTTGCTCAGGCACAACATATTTGCAGTGAGATGGCACAATTGCTTGAAGACAATGGCGTTGAGGTAAAGTATGCCATTCACCCTGTAGCCGGCCGTATGCCTGGTCATATGAATGTACTGCTGGCTGAGGCTGATGTACCTTATGATAAGCTGGTGGAGATGGATGAAATTAATCCTGAAATGCCCAAGACCGATGTCGCAGTGGTGATCGGTGCCAATGATGTGGTCAATCCGGCCGCACTGGACGATCCTTCCAGTCCCATTTATGGAATGCCCATTATCAAAGTGCATGAAGCGAAGAATGTGATCGTAATGAAACGTGGTATGGGTAAAGGATATGCTGCCATCGAAAACTACCTGTTCTATGCAGATAATACCAGGATGTTCTTTGGCAGTGCCAAGGATTCTCTGCAAAAGCTGGTAAACGAGATCAAAGCGCTTTAATTACAATGTTTCCTACCCTATGTGGGTTGTAACGATGCAACGTTACAGCCCTTTTTTTTGTGTGCCATGCACGTTCTTTACCTATAGGGTGGTAAATCTTGCAGGACTAATTGAAAGGGAAAGGACTTACCATGGGAGATCTCCTCTTCGAAAGGAGATGAGAAGTCAGCAGCGGGCATAGTACTTCGCAAGGAGGAAGGCCCAAATCTTTAAATCAAGGAGCAGTTGCCAAGCAACAGAAAGAGCCATGCAGAAGACAGTAAAATATCATGAGTCTCCGAGGGACCTCATATTATGTGGTGAAGGGGATAGATGGGATGACATTAATGCAACTTAGGGAGTGGTTCAACCACAACTGGCAGGAATTACAGTCATCACTACTGGACGGTAGCTACACTCCATTAGGGGTGCGGGGAGTACGCATAAGAAAGCCCAAAGGAGGATATAGGCAAATATGTATCCCAACCTTCAAGGACCGACTGATCCAACAAGCTACCAGTCAGGCGCTTAGCAGGAGATACGAGCCGATATTCTCCACAAACAGCTACGGGTTCCGTTCCAGATGTATTGCGCATCAGGCATTGCTACAGGCAGCGGAATATGTAGCCGAAGGGTATAACCATGTAGTAGACCTCGATCTGGAAAAGTTCTTCGATAAAGTTGACCATGACCACTTGATGTGGTTATTAGGAACCCGAATCGGAGACAGTCGGGTATTGAGTCTGATCGGCAAATTCCTACGTTGTGGGATCATGCAGGACGGATTGATAAGCCAGCGACTTCAAGGAACAGCCCAGGGTAGTCCGTTATCACCAATTTTGTCTTACATCGTACTGGATGAGTTAGATAAGGAGTTAGAAGTTCGGGGACACCGACTTGTCCGTTACGCCGATGACCAGATTATATTGGTCAGAAGCGAAGAAGCGGCAAATCGGGTACACAAGAGCATAACCGATTTTATAGAGAACCGGATGCTGTTAAAGGTAAACCGGGTAAAGAGCTTGCCAGGATGAAACAAAAACTGGAATTTCTGGTAGCTTGGCTACGGCGTCGAATCAGATGCTTCAGAATCAAACAATGCAAACGGGCGAGCGGGATCATTAGATTCTTTTGCTCTCGCGGGGTTCCGAAATGGAGGGCCATGTTAGTTGCAGCGTCGGGTAAAGGTTGGTACAGGCTCGCCTGCACTCCTCAGGCCCATGAAGCTATGAACCTTGCTTGGTTCAATGATATCGGCTTATTTGCTTGTATACAAACTATTGTTTAACCTTTAAAGAAACCGCCCAGTACGTCACACGTACGCTGGGTGGTGTGAGAGGGAGGTATAATCAGCGTTTTGGCTGGTTTTATTCCCTACTCGATTGTCCTTTTGTTTAAGATGTGCACTATAGGTATAGTTTCTTGACTTAAAGCCCTCTTCATCACGACTATTTCAATGCTTGTTATATGTTATTGTGGTTTCGTCAAGGTGTTAATTAATTATTAAAAATGATAATTTTTTTAAGCTATTATTAAAGCAATAAAAATCATACAAATAGGATGTAACTTCTATCAGTCTAATCCGTACACTTAATTTTTTGAACGAAAGAC
>JANTFK010000165.1 GCA_024763595.1 Bacteroidales bacterium
AACGGGATGAAAACTATTATCAGTTGCGGGGCAGGATCATCTGAAGTCTTTGCCTCCGTGCAAAAGAAATAGCATTAATTGCCTGCGGAACCATTACCGGTGCTGTTACCGGAGCTGTTACCGGAGCTGTCACCGGAGCGGCTGGCAGTATGCCTGAAAAAGCGTTTCTGGTTGAACAGGATGATGGCCACAGCCACTGAAATACTGGAATCGGAGATGTTAAAAACGGGCCGGAAAAAAACAAAAGCAGATCCTCCCCGGAACCAGTCAGGGTAATTGCCTTTAATGATGGGAAAATAGAACATATCCACCACCTTGCCATGTAACAGGGAGGCATATCCACCACCTTCGGGAAAAAGAGTGGCAGTCTCTACAGGTGTGCTGGAGCTAAAGATTATTCCGTAAAAGACAGAGTCGATAATATTTCCAAGCGCACCGGCCATTACCATGGAAAGAGCGATAATCAGACCCTTGTGAGCTTTTATCCGGATCAGGTGACGGATGTAGAAACCGATGGCAATTACGGCAATGATCCTGAATGATGTAAGCAGGATCTTTCCCGAACTGCCGGGCAGGCTGAGGCCAAAAGCCATGCCATTGTTTTCTACAAAATGCAGCAAACCCCAGTTTCCCAGAAATGGGATCTGTTCGTAGAGGGTCATGTGCGTTTTGACCAGCACCTTCAACGTCTGGTCAAGCAGGAGTATCAACAGAATAACAAATATGGACTTCCTGGTAATAGACATGATCAATCTGCCTCAAAGGTGTAACCGGATCCGCAGAAACCGGGATGTTCAGCAATTATTGCCTTGATTTGGCCTCGATACAAAGTGTTGCATGAGGTACGGCCCGTAATCGTGCCTTGGAGATCAGTTTACCGGTTTCGCGGCAGACACCATAGGTTTTGTTTTCAATCCTGATCAGGGCCCCCTGCAGGTGCTGGATAAATTTTAACTGCCGCTGTGCAAGCCGGCCGGCTTCTTCCTTGGAAAGCGTGGAAGCACCTTCTTCCAGTACCTTGAAGGTTGGTGAGGTATCCTGTGTGTCATTGCTTTCGCTCTGGGTAATGGCCGATTTTAATAACTCGTAATCCTCCTTGGCTTTCTCCAGCTTCTGCAGGATAATCTCCTTGAACTCCTGCAGTTCAGCATCCGAATATCTATTTTTATCAGCCATGTTAATTGAAATTTAATTTGCTAAATATACAATAAATTTAATGAATCTATAGCTACATCAGACCCGCATTACACGGATATTAATGAAGACATTTTCATCAATATCGATACGCTTGCTCTGGTTGTTTTCCAGTTTATCTGTCAGGGTAATATTATCAGCAAGCGTCTGAGAACCAATATATTTACGATGCGTTGCGACAGCCTTGCTGATCAGCTCATGTTTTTCGATCTGTACATCGATCCGGTCGGTTACATCAAATCCGCTCTCTTTACGGATGTTTTGGATCCGGTTGATCAGTTCCCTGGCCACTCCTTCCTGTCGAAGTGCTTCAGAAATATTAATATCCAGGGCAACGGTTATGTTCCCGTCATTGGCAACCAGCCAGCCCGGGATATCTTCAGAAATGATCTCTACATCTTCGGGAATGAGCCGGATGGATTCACCTCCGGCCTCGAATACAAATTCCTCCTTTTTTTCGAAAAGTGCGATCTCTTCCTGGCTCAATCCATTGATAGCTGTTGTGATCTCTTTCATCAGCTTACCATAACGGGGTCCCAGTGTTTTAAAGTTGGGTTTAATCCGTTTGACAAGGATACCGGAAGTATCCGTTATATATTCAATCTCTTTAACATTCACTTCGTTCAGGATCAGTGATTTGACACTTTCAACCTGTTCTCTGAAGATGGGATCAGATACCGGTAACATCATCCTATTGAGGGGTTGCCGGACCTTGATATTCACTTTCCTTCTCAGGCCCAGAACCATGGAAGTGAGTTTCTGGGCCACGTTCATCCTGGTTTCAAGCGATACATCAATAAGATCCCTGTCATGTTCCGGGAAAGTGGTTAGATGAACCGATTCCACGGGATGGAGGCCGGTGACACTGTTCAAATCCCTGAACAGTTTATCCATATAGAACGGGGCCACGGGAGCAGCAAGCATACATACGGTTTCCAGACAGGTGTACAGCGTCTGGTACGCGGCACGCTTGTCTTCGTTAAACGCTCCTCCCCAGTATCTTTTCCGGTTCAACCGGACATACCAGTTGCTGAGGTTTTCAGTTACAAAATCCTGTATTAGCCTGGCAGCGCGTGTGGGTTCATAATTTTCAAACTGCTCTTTTACATCCCGGACCAGGGAGTTGAGCAGGGAAATAATCCAGCGGTCGATCTCCGGGCGCTTTTTTATGGGAACCTCATCTGCCGAATAGGTGAATCCATCCACATTGGCATAAAGGGCAAAGAAGGAGTAGGTATTATAAAGGGTTCCAAAGAACTTTCTTGTGACCTCATCTACTCCTGAAGGATCAAATTTCAGGTTATCCCAGGGCTGTGCATTGGTGATCATGTACCAGCGCAACGGGTCGGAACCATGGGTTGAAATGGTTTTGAAAGGATCCACCGCATTGCCCAGGCGCTTCGACATCTTGTTACCCTTCTTATCCAGTACCAGACCATTGGAGATGATATTTTTAAATGCGACGGAGTCGAACAGCATGGTGGCAATGGCATGAAGTGTAAAAAACCACCCGCGGGTTTGGTCCACCCCCTCTGCAATGAAATCTGCCGGGAAGAGCCGGTCAAATTCATCTGCATGTTCAAATGGGTAGTGGTACTGTGCATAGGGCATGGATCCTGAATCGAACCATACGTCGATCAGGACCGGTTCCCGGAACATCTTTTGCCCGGAAGGGCTTACAAGGATAATGTCATCCACAAAGGGCCGGTGCAGATCAAAAATATCATAATTCTCATTCGAGTTATCTCCTTCGGTAAACAGGGCCAGCGGATTGTAATCCATAAAACCGGCCGCCACCGCCTTTTCCACTTCTTGTTTCAGTTCGGCTACGGACCCGATACAGACCTCTTCTTTTTTATCCTCGGTAACCCAGATGGGCAGGGGTGTTCCCCAGAACCTTGCCCTGGAAAGGTTCCAGTCCACCAGGTTCTCCAGCCATTTCCCAAACCTGCCGGTGCCGGTGGAAGCGGGTTTCCAGTTAATGGTATTGTTGAGTTCGGTCATGCGCTCCTTTAAAGCTGTGGTTCGCACGAACCATGAGTCGAGGGGGTAATAAAGTACCGGCTTATCTGTGCGCCAGCAATGGGGATAATTATGCACATGTTTTTCGATGCGGAAAGCCTTGTTTGCCTGTTTGAGGCTTACAGCAATGTCCACATCAATGGTGGAGTCTTTTTCTGATTTGGAGGCGTCATATTCGTTTTTCACGAATTTATTTTCAAATTCGCCATAGGTTTCCAGGTTTACCTTTTCCTTCACAAAGTTTTTATCCAGGTCCTCTACCCTGTAAAACCTACCCTTTCTGTCAACCAGCGGCTGGGTATTGCCATCCTTATCAAGTACGGTCAGGGGGGCAATGCCATGAGCCATGGCTACCCGGTAGTCATCCGCACCGAAGGTTGGGGCCGTGTGGACTACACCGGTTCCCTCCTCGGTAGTGACAAAATCGCCACACAACACCCTGAATGCATTCTGTCCCGGATTCACCCAGTCGATAAGCTGTTCGTATGAGATCCCTTCCAGTTCACTTCCCCTGATGGTGGTTAATAATTTGTAGGGAACAACCTTATTGCCTGCTTCATACTCCTCCAGTGGCATCCCGGCATCTTTTTCAGGGAAATAGCGGCTCATCAGCTCCCTGGCCAGCAGCACGGTGACAGGTATCCCGGTATAGGGGTTAAAAGTCCTGACAAGGGCATACTCAATCTCTGCCCCTACGGTCAATGCTGTATTGGAGGGCAATGTCCAGGGTGTAGTTGTCCAGGCCAGAATATAGAGATCGGTATCTGTGATTTCAAACAGGGGGGCCGACCGTTTATCCTTTTTCACTTTGAACTGCGCCACCACTGTGGTATCTTTCACATCCCGGTAGCACCCCGGCTGGTTCAGTTCATGGGTGCTGAGTCCCGAACCTGCAGCAGGAGAGAATGGCTGTATGGAATATCCCTTGTAGAGCAGGTCTTTGCTGTGAAGTGATTTCAACAGGTGCCAGACACTTTCAATATACTTGTTGTCATAAGTGATGTAAGGATCGCTCATATCAATCCAGTACCCCATGGATTCGGTAAGCTCTTCCCACATGTTGGTATATTTCATCACATCCTTCCGGCACGCTGCATTGA
The DNA here is from genome assembly GCA_024763595.1 of Bacteroidales bacterium. Taxonomy (GTDB): domain Bacteria; phylum Bacteroidota; class Bacteroidia; order Bacteroidales. The sequence continues at coordinate 4,317 of JANTFK010000165.1, forward strand.
AATCCTCGATGGTGATCGTTCGGCCGATATCCTCTTTGGTGATCCCTTTTGAACTTTCAACGGCCAGCTCCACGGGCAGCCCATGTGTGTCCCAGCCCGCTTTGCGTTTTACCTGGAATCCCTGCTGGGTCTTGAAGCGGCAAACAATATCCTTGATGGTCCGGGCCATCACATGATGAATCCCCGGTTTTCCGTTGGCAGAGGGAGGCCCTTCATTGAAAATATAAGCAGGCCGGCCCTCGCGAATCTCAACAGATTTTTCAAAGATCCGGTTCTTTTTCCAGAACCTGTTGATCTCCTTGTTAATTTCCGAAAGGTCAAACTTCTTATACTCAGGAAATTTCTTACTCATTCAGTGGCCTCCGTTTGCAGGAATTAATAAAATTGCACAAAGATATAAAAAATGAAAAAGGTATCAATCTTCATGAATACCAGAAAGGCCCTCTCAGCCGCTTCTCATTCCTGTATGGGAAAAGGAGCGTTCAGCACTCCTTTTTTCATATTTTTGGGGTGATGAAAGGATATTATACATCAGATCCGTGGAGCATCATAGAAATGGGCTTTGATCCATCCATGCAGGAAGCTTCCGAAAGCATTTTCAGTCTGGGGAACGGACGCATGGGACAGCGTGCCAATTTTGAGGAGCGCTACTCCGGAAGATCATTGCAGGGCACCTACCTGGCCGGGGTCTATTATCCGGACAGGACACGGGTGGGTTGGTGGAAGAATGGCTACCCGGAATACTTTGCAAGGGTACCCAATGCACCCAACTGGACCGGAATCGATGTGGAGGTCGAAGGCCGGCCGCTGGACCTGCATCATATGAAACCGTCAGGGTTCCGGCGTGAACTGAATATGCGCCAGGGATATCTGGAACGGAGCTTCACCATATCCACAGGGAATGGAAGCCTGGAGATCTCGGCCCGCAGGTTTCTGAGCATGAAACGGGATGAGATCGGAGCCATCCGGTATACCATCAGATCGGTGGATTTCAGGGGAAAGATCGCTTTTATTCCCTGTCTTGACGGGAACGTGGTAAACCGGGATGCCAATTACGGGGATAAGTTCTGGGAGATGGAGGAAGCCCGGGCGGATGCGGGAACAGGATACCTGTTGGCCCGTACACGCAAAACCGGATTTATCACCTGTATGACCATGGGATATGACCTTGAACTGAACGCAAAACCAGTATCAAGAGAGCCGGAGGTGACCGTCCGGCATAATTATGTGGCCAACAGGGTTGAGGTGGCGCTCAGCAGGGGCGAATCGGTGGTGTTGTTCAAATATGTTTCCGTATTGACCTCCCTGACCCATGAACCGGAACAGATGGTGGAAGATGGACGTATCATGCTGGAAGAGGCTCAGGAAGCAGGATTTAATCAACTGCTTGAAGAACATGCCGGAGTCTGGGAAGAGCGCTGGTCCCATTCAGATATCCGGATCGATGGGGATACTGCGGCGCAGCAGGCAATACGGTTTAATATCTTTCAGCTGAACCAGACCTATACAGGAAGGGATGAGCGTTTGAATATCGGGCCCAAGGGGTTTACCGGGGAGAAATACGGTGGTAGCACCTACTGGGATACCGAGGCTTATTTGATACCCTTTTTCCTGAGTACTGCTTCCCGGGATGTGGCCCGCAACCTGCTTCTTTACCGGTACAAGCATCTGGGGAAAGCCATTGAGAATGGCAAAAAACTCGGGTTTACAGGTGGAGCTGCACTCTATCCCATGGTGACCATGAACGGGGAGGAGTGCCACAACGAATGGGAGATCACATTTGAGGAGATCCACCGTAACGGGGTCATTGCCTTTGCCATCTTCAATTATGTCAGGTATACAGGGGATATGGATTACCTCTCGCAATACGGACTTGAAGTGTTGATCGCCATTTCCAGGTTCTGGAAACAACGGGTCAACTGGTCAGGTGTAAAGGAAAAATACGTAATGCTGGGAGTGACCGGCCCCAATGAGTATGAGAACAACGTGAATAACAACTGGTACACCAACAAGGTGGCTCACTGGACCCTCAAATACACCCTGGAGGCCCTGGATCATGTGAAGAAAACAGCGCCTGGTGCTTTCAGGGGGATCATCAACCGGACAAAATTCGATTTTTCAGCAGAGACGGCATCATGGAAGGATATCCTGGAGAATCTCTATTTCCCTGTAGAAGAGGGGAGGAGCGTTTTCCTTCAGCAGGAGGGTTATATGGATAAAGAGCAACTGATGGCAGATGAACTGGATCCGGCAGAGCGGCCCATCAACCAGCACTGGTCGTGGGACCGTATCCTGCGATCCTGCTTGATCAAACAGGCTGATGTACTCCAGGGTATATTCATATTTGAGGATGAATATGACAAAGATACCATCATACGCAATTTTGATTTCTATGAACCCCGGACGGTACATGAATCTTCCCTTTCTCCCTGCGTACACTCCATTCTGGCCTCACGCATCAACAGGCCGGAAAAAGCTTATGAGCTTTACCTGCGAACTTCGCGGCTGGATCTTGATGACTATAATCATGAAGTGGATGAGGGATTGCATATCACCAGTATGGGAGGGACCTGGATGTCGGTGGTATATGGTTTCGGTGGCATGAAGGTTAGTGAAAGAGGTCTCAGCTTTGACCCGGTACTCCCGGCCGCATGGAAGCGTCTTTCATTTAAGATCCTTTACCGGGAATGCACATTGCATGTGCAGGTTGGTAAAAACAGGGTGACCATTGAAAACCTGGAAGGTGAAGGGTTGGATATCGAGCTGTGCGGATCCCGCGAACACCTGGTACCCGGCGGATCCATG
>JANTFK010000166.1 GCA_024763595.1 Bacteroidales bacterium
ATCGCTGCATCTCTCCTCGCTCGCCTTAATGCAAACAACCTACGAAGGCCGGGCAAATTACCTGGCGGGGATCGCATAAAGAAAAAAGGGAGACCTTGTCAATGCCATTGAGTCATTTGGCTGGGCCGCCAGGTCCGTCGCATTCAGGTCCGCTGCCTATGAGCAGATGGCCGAACTATATATCCTTCTGAACAATCCCGGCCTGGCCATTTCATACGCGCAAAAATCACTGGATTACAACAGGTATAATGTGAGTGCCCTTGAAACAAAAATTGTAGCAACCCGGTTGAAGGGAGAAGATACCGGTGACCTGATCCGGGAAATGCAGGAGATTGACCCGCTCAACCACCTGGCCGCTTATGAAGCATTTGTATCGGACCGGAGTCATGCAAAAAAAGAGGATTTCAGCAAACGTATCGACGGTGAGTTTCCGGAAGAGAACTATCTGGAGCTGGCGCTTTATTACCATGCAACCGGATTGTCCGCGGAGGCCGGGGAGATTCTCTCCATGGGCCCATCATGTGTAAAAAACAATCTGTGGCTGGCGTATATAAAGAGAACTGACGATCCGGATGCCAGCATGGATCTGTTATCAGCAGGGATAACCGCTTCTCCTGAATTTGTATTTCCCTACCGTCTTGAAACCCTGGATATGCTTGCATGGGCGAAGACGCTGAAACCTTCATGGAAACTGGACTACTACCAGGCGCTTGCCTATGCAGCTGTGGACAGGAATGAAGAAGCCGTTGAATTATTGACCGCACTGAAAGATCAACCCGGTTCCTGGGTATTTTACCAGACCAGGGCAACCTTCCTGGCCGGAACAGACCCGGAGCAACAAAAACATGACCTGATCAGGGCCCGCGACCTGGCCCCGGAAAGCTGGAGGACCTGGGACCAGCTGATCAGGTACTACCTGGCAAATCATGCGTATACGCTTGCCGCTGACCTGGCAGGGGAAGCTTCCGGGAAGTTTCCGGACAACTTTATACTGGGCGCGCTTCATGCCCGGGCACTTGTAAAGGCAGGAGCGTATCAGCAAAGCATCAAAATCCTGAAAAATATTCATATTCTTCCCTCTGAAGGTACCACCGCGGGTCACAATGTATGGCGGGATGCACACATACGGCTGGGAGTGGAACTCATCGGAAAGAAAAAATATAAATCAGCTGTGAAAGCACTCCGGGAAGCCATGGAATGGCCCGAGAACCTGGGCGTTGGCAAACCCTATGATCCGGAACAGCGAAATGAGGAATTGCTGCTGGCCTACTGTTATGATAAACTGGGAAACAGCGCACTGGCCGATGAGCAACTGCAACACGTCGTTGACTATACCCGGAAGACAACAGAGAGGTCCGTACCTGACCACTACCTCGGCTTGCTGGCATTGAAGCATCTGGGGAAAGCCGGCGAGGCCGATGCGCTTTTGCAACAGATCAATGATTCTCCAACATTTAACAGCGATACAAAACAATGGATCAATGACCGGTACAGGCATGTGGATCGTACGGCCCAGGCCAGAGAGAGAGATAGTGAAAATATGAAATTGGTGATGCAGGTTGCCAGTATATTTGATGAGTAACAGGGCCATGTTACAGGCGGGGTTCAGCAAAACGCTTGTCGGGGTGGTGGTGACCACTGTTTTGATGGCCGGTTGTACACCGCAACAGGAACCCGGATCTAATCTCTCTTACGTAGATCCGGATATTGGCGGTGTGGGGCACCTGCTTCAACCCACCCGTCCCACTGTTCAACTGCCCAACCAGGCAGTCCGCATCTATCCTGTCCGGACCGACTACCTGGATGACCAGATCAGCTTCTTTCCCCTGACCATCATGTCGCACAGGCAGGGCGAGCTTTTCGGGATCATGCCGTATGCCTGCCGGGCTACCGATGAGACGTGGAGGACCCGGCAGATGTACGATCACGATCTCGAGAAGGTGGAGCCATACTATTATTCCACCTGGTTTATTGATTCAGAGATCCGGACGGAATACACCCCTGGCAGAAAAACAGGTTATTTCAGATTTCATTTCAACGGGAAAAGCGGCAAACTGGTGAAGCTGCAAATCATTCAGGGGGGCACATGGCGGATCATTTCGGAGAGCGCCGTTGCCGGTGAAGAGATGTTTCATGGGATGAAAGCCTATGTGTACGGCGAATTCAGTCTTCCCGGAAAAGCAAGTCTGATTGGCCAGTCCCCGGGAAACAGCAGCCAGGATGACCGGGCCCCGGGGGAAACGGAAGACGGTAAGATCCTGTCAGAACCTGTTGTACTGTATGAATTCCCGGCATCAGGAGACCGGCTCATCGAATTCAAATACGGGATCTCTTTCATTGATGCCGGACATGCAAAAACCAGCCTGGAGAAGGAGATTCCCGGCTGGGACTTTGAAAAGCTGAAAAGCGAGGGGAAAAAGGCATGGTCGGAGAAACTTGACCGTATCAGGGTTACAGGAGGCACCGGTGCACAGCGCCGCACATTCTATACCGCACTTTATCGCTGCTATGAACGGATGGTCAATATTAACGAGGAGGGGCAATACTACAGCGCCTTTGACCACCAGGTACATGAAAGCGATCGTGATTTCTATGTGGACGACTGGGTATGGGATACTTATCTTGCCCACCACCCCCTGCGGTTGCTGCTTGACCCCCAACAGGAGGCAGATATGCTTCAATCCTATGTGCAGATGTATGAACAATCGGGATGGATGCCCCAGTTCCCGCTGCTTTATATGGATAATCCGGCCATGCACGGCTTCCACTCAACCATTATGTTTCTCGACGCCTGGAGAAAAGGGATCCGCAATTTCGATGTTGAAAAAGCCTATGCAGGAATGAAGAAGAATGCCCTGGAAGCGACCATGCTTCCCTGGCGCAACGGGCCCAAAACGGTACTGGATGACTTCTACCGTCAAAACGGATTCTTCCCGGCACTTGAGCCCGGTGAAAAAGAGCATGTGAAAGAGGTTCACGGGTTTGAGAAACGCCAGAGCGTAGCCGTTACCCTGGCGCACAGCTACGATGACTGGGCCCTTGCAGAGATGGCCGGAGAATTAAAGCACAGCGGGGATCATGATTATTTTATCAGGGAGGCGGCCAATTACCGCAACCTCTACCGGGCCGACCGGAAACTGATGTGGCCAAAAAACAGCCGGGGAGCATGGATCGATATTGATCCGAAGTTCGACGGCGGACCGGGAGGACGTGATTATTATGATGAGAATAACGGCTATACCTATGCCTGGCAGGCCCAGCATGACATACACGGACTCATCGCGCTGAAGGGCGGACGCCGGGCCTTTACCGCCCTGCTGGACCAGTTGTTCAGGGAGGATCTGGGAAGACCCAAATATCAGTTCTGGGCAAAGTTCCCGGATGCTACCGGACTGGTGGGCCAGTACTCCATGGGCAATGAACCCGGTTTCCACATTCCCTATCTTTACAACTATGCCGGAGAACCCTGGAAAACACAGAAGCGGATCCGGTTCCTGCTGGATGTGTGGTTCAAAGACAATATCTTCGGCATACCGGGCGATGAGGACGGAGGAGGAATGAGTGCCTTCGTGGTTTTCTCCATGATGGGTTTTTATCCGGTAACACCGGGCCTGCCCGTTTACAATATCGGGAGTCCCGTTTTCGAAAAGGTCTCCGTGGAACTGGACAACGGCCGCATTTTCACCATTGAGGCCCATGGATGCTCACTGGTAAACAAGTACATCCAGTCGGCACAACTGAACGGAGAAAAGCTTGACAGGCCATGGTTTACCCATGAAGCGCTGATGGCTGGAGGAAAACTGGAACTGGAGATGGGCCCCCTCCCCAATAAAACGTGGGGATCCGCACCGGAGGCCGCACCTCCTTCATCTATTGATTGATTATTATCATGCTACCAATATGAAAATCAGACTGATCCTGTACAGATATGGTATCCGGCCTCTCTTTTTACCGGCCCTGTTGTTCATGACCCTGTGGTTTATTACCCCGTCGTGCAATACCCGGAAAGAACCGGTGGAATATGTGGACCCGTTTATCGGAACAGATTTTTTTGCCCATATGTTTCCCGGCCCCGGATTACCCTTTGGCATGGTGCATCTCAGTCCGGATACCGATACCAGAGGGTGGACATACGCTTCCGGATACCAGTATGCCGACAACTCCATCATGGGGTTCAGCCATACCCATTACAGCGGGGTAGGCATGGTTGCCAAAGGTGATCTCTTATTCATGCCCACCGTGGATCAGAAACTACGGATCACTCCCGGGTCCGTGGAGAATCCAGGTGAAGGGTACCGGTCCCGGTTTGACCATCAGGATGAAACCGCCTCACCGGGATATTACGCCGTTCATCTGAAAGATTATGACATAGGGGTTGAATTAACGGTTACAAAAAGGGCGGGCATGCACAGGTATACCTTCCCGGAATCGAACGATGCCCACATTCTGATCGACCTGGGCCACATTATCGGCGATCCGCCCCCGGGGAACTCGCATCTGGAGTTTGTAAACGACCATACCATTCAGGGTTATAAAGTGTCACAGGAGGCCACCCTCTATTTTGTGGCCCGGTTCAGCAAACCATTTGCAGCATACGGGACCTGGGATGCCAACTATGCGGCACCTGAATCGGGGAACGGACTTTTTCCCTACAAATCGGCGGAAACAGGCAGTAATATCGGGGCCTTCATTAATTACACCACCCGTGCCGGTGAAGCGGTTCTTGTGAAGGTGGGGCTCTCCTATTTAAGCGTGGAGGGGGCACGCAACAACCTGAAAGCAGAAATTCCCGGATGGGATTTTGACCGGGTAAAGGCAGCGGCCCGCGAAACCTGGAACCGTGAACTGAAAAAGGTAACCGTCAGCGGCGGATCCGGGGATCAGATGCAGGTTTTTTACACCGCCCTTTACCATTCCCTCCTGGCCCAGATGATATCTTCCGATGTGGATGGTAAATACATGGGCATGGATGGAGAGGTGCATGTGGCTGAAGGTTTTGATTTCTTCCCGACTTTCTTTTGCTGGGACACCTATCGCTCCGAACATCCCCTGATGACCCTGGTTGAACCGGAACATGTGAATGATATGATTAAGTCAATTGTATCAAAAACAAAACATTACGGATGGTTGCCCGCCCAGCATCACCGCAATGTATTCGGACAGGGTATGGTGGGTGACCACCTGGTGCCGGTGATCGTGGATGCCTATATGAAAGGCTTCAGGGATTATGATGTGGCGTTCATTTATGAAGCCATGCGCAGGAAGGCCACCGGAACACCTTCTCCGCCCCTGCCTGAAGAGGCCGGCCGCTCCGGCATCGGGTATTACATGGAGCTGGGTTATGTACCGGTGGACAAGGTGGCCGAATCGGTGCCCAATACACTGGAACTGGCCTATGACGACTGGTGCATCGCACAGATGGCAAAAGAACTGGGCAGGGAATCCGACCATCAACTTTTTATGCAGAGAGCACAAAACTACAGGAACCTGTTTGATCCTGTCACCCATTTCATGCGACCCAGAAACCTTGATGGTTCCTGGCTCAGGTCCTGTGGCAACCGGCCCGCCCGAATTGTTTCTGAAGGGACACAGGGTAAACAAGGCTCACAGGGGAAACACGCATGGTATGATTGTTTCGATCCCCTGCTGGTGGGAAGACGCCCCTTCCGCTACTACACCGAATCCAATGCATGGCAATATATCTGGTCCGTACAGCATGACATCAACGGGCTGATCGGGCTCTTTGGCTCGCCTTCCGCATTTGTGACAAAACTCGATTCACTCTTTGAAATGAGTCCCGGGATCAGCGGGCCGAAATATGTGGGCGTGGTCGGTACCATCGGACAATATGTGCAAGGGAACCAACCCTCCCATCATGTGGCCTATCTCTATAACTATGCGGGCATGCCCTGGAAGACACAGGAGAGGGTCCGGCAGGTAATGGAGCTGTACCGGACCGGACCGGGCGGACTCTGTGGCAATGAAGACATGGGCTCCCTCTCCTCCTGGTATGTATTGAGTGCGATGGGATTCTATCCGGTAGCTCCGGGTCAGAATGTCTATATCATCGGGTCACCCCTCTTTGAAAAGGCGACTCTCCAACTAAACAGCCCCTGTGAGGAGTGCAGGTTCACCATAAAAGCCAATCATGTATCGCCGGTCAACAAGTACATCCAGTCGGCCACACTCAATGGCGAGCCCCTTGAGCGATCGTGGCTTACCCACCGGGAAATCGTCAGTGGGGGAACATTGGTATTTGAAATGGGACCCGGTCCAAACCTGAAATGGGGCAGTAACGAAACAGATATTCCACCTTCCATAAAACGTTTTAAAAAATGACTAAATCATTCGCTTATTTTGTTTTGGTATCGCTGTTATTAGCTTCAGGCTGCAAGAGCCGTTCTGATATTGATAAAAGTGTTTCAAATATCATAAAAAGTGATACTTACGCGTTTTTTGTTGCGCCTTCAGATCCACAGCATATACGTAATAGTGAGGCAGCTATTGTTCAGCTTAAAGACAGCTCCCTGCTCCTGGCCTGGACTGAATTCCTTGGAGGTTCTGGTGCTGATCATGCACCTGCCCGCATATCAGGAAAAATATCCACCGATGATGGACGCACATGGGGAAAAACACGCACGCTAATTGATACAGATAGCGGCTGTAACGTGATGGAAGTCAACTTTATGAGACTGAATTCGGATGCGCTTGCGCTTTTCTACTGTCATAAATACACCGAATCTACCGATTGCCGTGTAATGATGCGTACCTCAAATGATGAAGGAAAAACATGGATCAATCCGAAACAACTGAGCCCTGCGGGAAAGTATACTGGACTGACCAACGGCAGGTCAATACGGCTTCGTTCGGGGCGGATTCTGCTTGAAGCTTGGGAGGGTGGCAAGAGCTATTGCCTCCTTTCGGATGATGATGGAAAAACATGGCACGATGGTCAGCATATTAAACCTGCCGGAGGCGATTGCTGGGAACCGGCGGCGATCGGGCTAAAAGACGGGCGGGTCCTTATGCTCCTTCGAACCGCACTGGGTGGGCAATACCAGACAATTTCGAAAGATGAAGGTGAAACCTGGAGCGAACCAACGCTCACGACGCTCAGTGG
>JANTFK010000167.1 GCA_024763595.1 Bacteroidales bacterium
TTCCCAAATCGGTAGCCGATCAGCTAGAAATTCATGAAAAAAATCAACAAGCCGAATGAAAGGTCAAACCGAATTTAATAATCGCTCAATTTAGGTTGAAATAACCGGGGAGCCTTAATCAGTCTTTCTCAGGATCCGGCCGGGAAGTGCGCCGGTGGTTTCACCTTCGCTCACTGCAACCTGGCCGTTCACCATGACATAATCGATTCCTTCGGGATATTGGTGGGGATCTTCCCAGGTGGCTTTGTCACTCACCCTGTCGGGGTCGAATACGACAATGTCAGCATAGTATCCCTCTGAAATCCTGCCTCTTCCCCTGAATCCGAATTTCCCGGCAGGCACCGAAGTCATTTTTTGAATGGCACGGGGCATGGTAAGGATCTTATCTTCCCGCACATACTTTCCCAGGACCCTTGGGAAGGTACCGTAAAAACGCGGATGAGGTTTGCCTTTGTGGAGGACGCCGTAAGGAGCCACCGCATTTCCATCGGATCCGATGCTTACCAGCGGATGCGCCAGGATGCGCTGCAGGTTCTCTTCCTTCATGATAAACTCAACCATATCTACCGCGTTCTCTTCCTCCACAAGCAGGTCTCTCATGAATTCATAAGGCTTTTTTCCTGATTTCTTTGCAGCATCAACGATATTCATCCCTTCCAGGGACCTGTTTTTTTCTGTGACAACATCTGCAATGACGACATTCTTCCATGTCCCGATCTTTACTTCCTCTTCTTTCAGGTGAGCCCGTAACTTTTTATCCAGGGAGGGGTCCTGCAATCTTTTAATAATATCTTTTGTGGTTCCCTGTCTGGCCCACAGCGGAAAAAAGATGCTTAATCCGGTTGATGCCGCGATGTAAGGATACCTGTCAGCCAGGATCCGGATTCCGTCCTGATGTGCCTTTTCGATCTTTTCAAGGGCCGCATCGATCTTATGCCAGTTGCGTGGATAGGCCATTTTTAAATGTGAGATCTGTGTGCTCACACCCGTTTCAGTGGCTATCCGGATGGCTTCATCAATGGATTCCAGCACGCCGTCACCCTCATCCCTCATATGGGTGGCATAGATACCGTTCTGTGCTGTGACCACCCTGCATAACTCAATAATTTCTTCCGTATCTGCATAGCTGCCCGGGGGATATTCAAGTCCGGTGGAGAGGCCCCAAGCCCCGCCCCGCATATAGTGTTCCAGTACCGATTGCATCCGGACAATCTGTTTCGCCGTGGCGGGCACATCATTAAAACCGACCACGCTCCCCCGCAGATCGCCGTGTCCCACCAGCGTTGCATAATTGAGCGACATTCCTTTCTCTTCCAGACGCTGAAAAAAACCCTCCATGTCGTTCCAGGTTAGCTCCACCTCATATTTTTTCTGCATATACTCTCTTACCTCGTCAGCAGTTTCCTGCGATATGGGGAAGGGGGAACTCCCACAGTTGCCACTGATCTCAGTGGTGATCCCCTGGCGGATATGACTTTCAGCCAGCGGATTGGCCAGGAGTTGTACATCTGTATGGGTATGCATATCAATAAATCCGGGGGAGACCACCATCCCTTTGGCCTCAATGATTCTTCCCGCCCGGTTCCTGTTTAGCCTGGTTCCTACATAAACGATTCTATCATCTTTGATCGCGACATCTCTCTCCATGCCCGGGTTCCCCAGGCCGTCAAACACTGTTCCACCGGTAATGATCAGGTCATATTGCCTTTTGTTGGTGCATCCTCCCATGAAGAACGGCGTAGTGGCGGCTCCAATTACCACTGCACCCCTGGCAGAGGTATGGATAAACTGTCTGCGGGTAAGTTTTGGGTTCATTATCAATACGGTTTCAGGTTGTGCAGGTTCAAATTCTCCAATAATTTACGGATTGCATGTGAGGATACCAACCATTTGAATTATAAACGTTTTAAAAAGAGAGGAAATGCACTATCTTCGCGGCACCTGGAGGTAGGGAGATGAACTATTTTTCTGCAGAGAATATTTCAAAATCGTTTGGTGAGGAGCTGCTGTTTGAAGGGCTGACTTTCGGACTGGCCCGGGGGGATAAAACAGCCCTGGTTGCCAGGAACGGTACCGGGAAGACCACCCTGTTAAGGATTCTGATGGGTAAAGAGCGTTCCGATTCGGGAGCATTCACTTTTCGCAACGGGATCAGGACAGCTTTTCTGGAGCAGGAGCCGGAGCTGGATGGATCCCGGACCATTGACCAGTTGATCCTTACGGCCAATACCCCTGTGCTTTCGGTGGTTCAGCGATATATGATAGTGCTGCATGATCACGCGGATCATCCTGACGAGGAGACCGGCAGGCTCCTGGAAGAGGTGACCAATGAGATGGACCGGGTGCATGGATGGGATTATGAAAGACGGCTAAGGCAGTTACTGGATCTTTTCCGTATTACCGATACCTCCCGGCTGGTCTCCACACTTTCCGGCGGGGAGAAGAAGCGGGTGGCACTGGCCCTGGTCCTGCTGGATGAACCCGACCTGCTCATGCTGGATGAACCGACCAACCACCTGGATATCGATATGATCGAATGGCTGGAGCACTACCTTTCCCGGTCAAACCTGACCCTGCTGATGGTGACACACGACCGCTATTTCCTTGACCGCGTCTGTAACCGCATTATTGAATTAAGCCGGGGCAACATGTTTCAATACCAAGGAAATTATGAATTGTTCCTTCAGAAGAGGGCCGAACGGGAGGAAATCAGAAAGGTGGAGGCGGACCGGGCCGGCCAGTTAATGAAAAAGGAGCTGGAATGGCTGCGGAGAATGCCCAGGGCGCGTACCGGAAAGTCCAAAGCGCGGATCGATGCATTTGACACTTTAAAAGAGAGAGCCACCCTGGTGCAGGATCAAACCGACCTGCAATTAAAGGTGAAGTCCCCCCGGCTGGGTGGGAAGATCCTGGAATTGGAGGGGGTGGGCAAAGCATATGGATCCCTGGAGCTGATCAAAGGATTTACGTACAAATTTTCAAAAGGCGACCGTGTGGGTATCATAGGCCGGAACGGAACCGGAAAGACCACTTTCCTGAATGTGATCTCGGCCATGGAGAAACAGGACACCGGGACCATTGACCGTGGAGCAACCGTTGTAATGGGATATTACCGGCAGATGGTGCAGGACTGGAAGCAGGATCAGAGGGTGATAGATGCTGTAAAGGAGATCGCCGAAGTGGTGCAGATGGAGGATGGGCGGACCATCACGGCATCCCGGTTCCTGGAGCACTTTATGTTCCCTCCAGAATCACAATACAAAATGATATCGAAGCTGAGCGGGGGCGAGCTTCGAAGGCTGCACCTGCTTACCGTTCTTATCAAAAACCCCAATTTCCTGATCCTGGACGAACCCACCAATGACCTGGACCTGTTTGCGCTCAATACCCTGGAGGAGTTCCTGCTGGCATTTAAGGGATGTTTGGTAATCGTTTCCCATGACCGCTATTTCCTGGATAAACTGACCGACCACCTCTTTATCTTTGAAGGAGGGGGGAAGATCAGGGACTATTATGGAACCTATTCGGCATACAGGTGGGACCGGCTTCCGGGGAAGAAAGCCGGAAAACCCCGTGAAAAAGATCTTGCCATAAAAAACGATCATTCAGTGGAGAAGTCCGGGGAGAAAAGAGAGAAACCGAAAACCAGGCTCACCTATAAAGAGCAACAGGAATATTACCAACTGGAACCGGAAATTGAGGAGCTTGAGAAAGAAAAAGTCACCCTGGAAGTAGCATTGAGTGCGGGGGACCTTGACTATGGCACCCTGGAACAGAAATCAAAACGCGTGGCTGAGGTCATCGAACTGATTGAGGCCAAGATGCAGCGGTGGATGGAGTTGGGCCAGTATCAGTAAAACGTATGAATTATGCGAGCGCATTAACTCAGCTGAGCCCGCAGGCTCGGATCCCCGTAGCTTGCTGCAAGAAGCGTCAACGACCCGGCTGAGATCCATGGATGAACTAATAGTGCTTCTTTTTCTTACCCGGTTTTCTTTTATACCCGCGTTCCGGATACTCCTTCTCCTGGGAGGCGCTGACACTGAATGATTTACCTTCGTATACTCCCCTTTCGAGTTTGGACAGGACTTTTGGGGCCACCTCTCCGTCAATTTCAAAAAATGAGTAACGGGCATGAATATCTATGCGCCCCACATGGTAGCTTTCTATCCCTGTTTCTGAACAGACCATCCTCACCAGGGCTCCTTTGTTCATATGCTGGTTCTCCCCCAGGTTGATAAAGAAGCGTGTTTTGGTTCCGGACAGGTTACGGTTAAATCTTCCGCGCTCCTTTTCGCGGCCTTTGACCCGGGAACCTTTTTCCTGGGCTGCATTCAGGTCACCCGATCCCTTGTAGTAATCCAGGAATGCGTTGAGTTCGGTGGAGATGAACTTCAGGATGATCTCCTCGGCATGGAGCTCTTTAAGTTTTTCATAGAATACGGGCCAGTAACGGTCAATGGCCTCATTATCGATGGGTGTTTTTACCACCCTGTCCATCAGGGCATACATCTGCTTTTCACAAATATCTTCGGCATTGGGGATGGGCTTGTATTCAATGGGTGTCTCTATTAATTTCTCCACCTGACGGATCCGGTTTACCTCACGGGTATTGACCAGGATCAGGGATTTACCCGTTTTTCCTGCCCTGGCGGTCCGGCCGCTCCGGTGGGTATAGTTCTCAATCTCATCGGGCAGGTTGTAGTGGATCACATGGCTGATATCATTTACATCGAGGCCTCTGGCAGCCACATCGGTTGCCACCAGTACCTTCACGGTTCTTTCCCTGAATTTTTTCATGGCGGCATCACGCTGGGCCTGGGAGAGGTCGCCGTGTAAGGCTACTACATCGTATCCCTCTTTCTCCAGCTTATCGGCAATGAGACCGGTCTCTCTGCGGGTCCGGCAGAAGATCAGACCGAAAATATCGGGATAGTAGTCCAGTAACCTTTTCAGGGCATGATAGCGGTCACGCTCTTTCATCATATAGTAGCGATGTTCAATATTAATCGCCACACTGTTTTTCCTGCCCACAGTGATCTCGACCGGCTCCTTCATGTAGTTGTTGGCAATACGCCTGACTGCCCCGGGCATGGTAGCAGAAAAGAGCCATACGCGCTTCTTTTCCGGTGTCTGATCAAGGATTGCATCAATATCCTCCTTGAAACCCATATTCAACATCTCGTCGGCCTCATCCAGCACAATCCGTTGTACGGTCTTTAACCTGATGGCCTTGCGGTTGAGCAGGTCCAGTAACCTTCCCGGTGTGGCCACCACGATATGCGCTCCTTTTTTGATCAGCCTGATCTGATCCGATATGCTGGCTCCCCCATACACCGGAACAATGTTTGGATTAGCCTGATATATGGCGAAAGCTGCCAGGTCTTTGGTGATCTGCATGCAAAGCTCCCGGGTGGGACAGATCACCAATCCCTGTGTCTCCGGCTTTTCAAATTCGATGTGCTGTATGAGCGGCAATCCGAAAGCGGCAGTTTTACCTGTTCCGGTCTGGGCCAGTCCGATAAAATCCTGCTTTCCTGCTGCAAGGACCGGGATTGCCTTTTCCTGGATTTCTGAAGGGGTGCTGAAACCCAGATCAACTACTGCTTTCAGAATATCCTTCGGCAGTCCTAATTCCTTAAATTCCATCTAAATAAATTAGCTGCAAAGGTACGACAATAGATAGACATAGCGCTCTTTACCGGCAATTATAATTCCTGGTTACTAAAAGCTCGTGATATCTATCATTTGCAGACCTGCTTCCGGAACATGTGCAAGGTATAGTTTGTGTGCCGCTGTAGCGGGAATCGGGATGGATTTTTACTACTGCCATATAGCGTTTGAGATGCAGGTAGAAGAATGGATTTGTGGAGCTTTACCGGAGGAGCCGGACCCTCTTTCTGTGAAGATGCTGGCGATTCTTCCAGGGATCAATGCCGTATAAGTTAAATATTTAA
Source organism: Bacteroidales bacterium (assembly GCA_024763595.1). Classification (GTDB taxonomy): domain Bacteria; phylum Bacteroidota; class Bacteroidia; order Bacteroidales. Next base: position 5,958 of record JANTFK010000167.1, read on the forward strand.
GCTATTTTTGCGGACTTTTTAACTGAATAAGATGAATTTAAGAAATATAGCCATCATTGCTCATGTAGACCATGGGAAAACAACCATGGTTGACCGCATTCTCCACCAGGTTAAGCTGTTCAGGGATAACCAGGAGATGGGCGACCTGATCCTGGATTCCAACGACCTGGAGAAGGAGCGCGGGATAACCATCCTTTCGAAGAATGTTTCGGTACGTTACAAAGGAACCAAGATCAACATCATTGATACCCCGGGACATTCCGATTTTGGCGGAGAGGTGGAGCGGGTGTTGAACATGGCCGACGGGGTGCTTTTGCTGGTGGATGCCTTCGAGGGTCCCATGCCACAGACCCGGTTTGTGCTGCAGAAGGCCCTGGAGCTGGGCAAAAAGGTGATCGTGGTGGTCAATAAGGTTGACAAACCCAACTGTAATCCGGAGGAGACCAACGAGCTTGTATTTGAATTGATGTTTGCACTGGATGCCTCCGAGGAACAACTGGAATATCCCACTGTTTACGGATCTTCCAAACAGGGTTGGATGGGCCCCGACTGGAAGAGACCCACAGAGGATATGGCCTACCTGCTGGATACCATCATCGACTATTTCGACCCCCCTCAGGAGAATACCGGTACCCTGCAGCTACAGATCAGTTCGCTGGATTACTCTTCCTACACCGGGCGCATCGCTGTGGGGAAAGTGCACCGGGGAACGATTCAGATGGGCGACCAAGTTTCCATCGTACAACGAAACAGGTTGATTCACAGATCATCGATCAAAGAACTCTACACATTTGAGGGCCTGGGAAAAGAGAAAACCAGGGAGCGTGTCGGTTCGGGCGAGATTGTGGCCATCCTGGGACTGGAGGATTTTGACATCGGGGATACGGTAGCTGACTTTGAAAACCCGGAGGCCATGCCTCCCATCTCTATCGATGAGCCTTCCATGAGCATGCTTTTCACCATTAATAACTCTCCCTTCTTTGGCAGGGAAGGAAGATATGTTACCTCACGGCATGTGAGGGAACGACTGATAAAGGAGACAGAAAAGAACCTGGCACTCAGGGTGGAGGATACCGATTCGCCCGACAGGATGATGGTCTATGGGAGGGGGATTCTGCATCTTTCCATCCT
>JANTFK010000168.1 GCA_024763595.1 Bacteroidales bacterium
GAAAGTAATGCGGCTGAATTCAGGATACCTCCTCCCCGTCTGGCGATCTCCTCGTAGCTTAACCCGCGGATCTTATCCTCATATTCATCTACCCTGCTTCCTGCATATACCAGGTGGGTATGTGAGTCGCAAAAAGCAGGGAACACCATCCCCCACCTGCAATCCAGCACCTTATCCGAACTGAAGGGTTTCACCTCGCCTGTTCCAAAACAGGCGATCTTCCCATGTTCAATCACCAGCCAGGCATCCTCAACGGAATGTACATTTTCCATGTCTGGTCCGGCTGTCCATACCCCTGGTTCATTTTCTGTCAGGAGCAGCCTGGCAATATTTGTTAATACCGTTCTCACACTACGAAGATAGAAAATTGAAACGCTATGCTGAATGATGCCCGTTAAATTATTTTAACAGGTAAGCTACAGCAACACCCAGGTAATTTCCGATGGCATAACCAATTACCCCGATAATCATACCCGGAACAACCACTTCCCTGTTGCGCAGGGCAGCTGCCACTACCGGAACGAAAGGCGGAGAATTGGAGAGCGCTGTGGAAGTAATGATAAATTCATCCACATTGATCCTGAATATCCATGAAAGCAGGGAATGCAGCAGCAGCGACCCGACAATTACAACGGATATGTATAGCAGCAGATTTATCAGCAATGCTATATTCTCAACGCTGAAAAGAGCTATGATATCTGCCTTGGAGGCAACAATCACACAAAAAATATAAATAAAATACATGCCCAGCTGGAAGGAACTTTTGATCCGGTTAATTCCCGGTACCAGCGATGCAAGGATCCCCAACGTGGTCACCGTCAGCACAGCAGCCGTATCTTTGGCATCCCCTTTGAACAGGAAAGTTGTCCCGTATCCGATCAGGAAAATCAGCAGGGAAACAGCAAATGCCTTCAATGTTCCTTTGAAAGACTCCTTCTTAAAAAAACCGTCATAATTTTCAAAATTTTCCACCTCCATTTCAGGCTGTATCTTTTGTTCTCCTTTTTTATATGGTTTGAGCCAGAGTCCGAAAAATGGTTTTGCCCCGGTGAGCAGAAAGAGCAGGATCACCGCACCGATCACCAGTTCGGCGGTATGGGTCATAATATAGAGCTCCTCCGGAACCCCCAATCCCCGCGCAATGGCTGCCAGGTTCGGGGTCCCTCCCGTATAAACCCCGATCATCATCCCGGAGATCTGCCATATACCGGGTATGGCATCACGGAAAAGATAATACCCCGCAAAAACCAGCACCACCACCGATACCACCCCCAGTAAAAGAGAGATAAAGGTGGTCCTGGCCATCTTTGCCCATTTCACCACATTCTCTGAGAAGAGAACCAGTGGGATACCCAGCAGGATGGTGACACCCATCAGGTCACTCTGAAGACCGGAAATGGACTCCGGAATAATATGCATATTCCCAATAACCAGTCCGCCGGCATAACTGATCACCACCACCCCGATCTTATTGATAATCGAGAAACGGGTACTGTAAAAAAGCAGGTAGGCAGGAAATAGGAAATAGAAAGCAATGATCAAAACTCCCATGTCATTCGGTTAACAGGTTAGCCCGCAAGATAGAAAAAAGTAAGCTGCAACCTATTCCGGGCACTCCTTAAAACTCTTCTCATACTGTTCAATGGCCCTGTAACTCATGCCCATACTTGAGAATCCACCATCGTGGAAAAGGTTCTGCATGGTCACCTTCCTGGTCAGGTCTGAAAAGAGTGTTATGCAGTAACCGGCACAATCATCAGCCGTTGCGTTGCCCAGCGGTGACATCCGGTCCGAGAAATCTTCCAGCTTATCAAATCCACTCACACCGCTTCCGGCAGTCGTTGGGGTTGGTGACTGTGAAACGGTATTGATCCGGATATGCTTCTCCCTTCCGTACATATACCCAAAGCTGCGGGCAATGGACTCGAGAATGGCTTTGGCATCGGCCATGTCATTATAACCGGCAAATGTCCGCTGCGCCGCCACATAGGATAGTGCCACCACAGATCCCCAGTCTTTGATGGCATCCATCTTCCGGGCCGTACTCAGCACCTTGTGCAGCGAAAAGGCGGAAACATCCAGTGTTTTATGATAATAATCGTAATTCAGTGCATCATAATCTATCCCCTTCCTCACATTGGGAGACATCCCGATGGAGTGCAGGATGAAATCCACCTTCCCCCCCAAAATCTCCATGGTTCGCTCTATCAGGTTTTCCAGGTCCTCCAGATTGGTAGCGTCTGCCTGGATCACTTCGGCATGCACCTTCTCTGCCAGCTCCCGGATGGTCCCCATCCTTAAAGCGATGGGCGCATTGGATAAAACGATCTCCGCCCCTTCCTCATAGGCTTTTTCAGCCACTTTCCAGGCGATGGACTGGTCATTTAATGCCCCGAAGATGATTCCTTTCTTACCTTTGAGTAAATTGTAAGCCATATCTGAAAAATTTGATTGATGTTATTTGCAGTAATAACAATTATACCGACAGTTTGTGCGAGGATACGCCTAAACCCGTAGCAGAACACGCGCATTGGAAAGCGCTGCATCGGTCACTTCCTCTCCGGAAAGCATCCTGGCTATTTCAGTTATGCGTTCTGACGCATCCAGCTTCCTGATCCGGGTAAAAGTTGCATCCCTGGTATCCTCCTTGTATACAATAAAATGAACTGCTCCCCTGGAAGCAACCTGGGGAAGATGAGTGATAGCCATCACCTGCCTTCCCCGTGAGAGCTGCTCCATGATCCCTCCCACTTTGTCGGCAATCTCACCACTCACTCCGGCATCAATCTCATCAAAGATAAGGGTTGGCATGCCCTGCCGCCCCGAAACAAGCGACTTAATGCAGAGCATCAGACGTGAAACCTCACCTCCCGATGCCACCTTTGATATCTCTTCCAGAGCCACCTGCTTATTTGCCGAAAACAGGAACCTGATCTCATCAGATCCGTTTATATCAAATTGACCCTTTTGTGCAATACCCACCCTGAATCGTGCATTGGAAATACCCAGCTGTTTCAGCTGAGCTTCAACATTTTTTTGCATTTCTTTTGCCACCATTGTACGTTTCCGGTGAAGGAGCCCTGCCTTTTGTTCCAGCACTTTCTCAACTGCTGCTTTTTCGCTCTCCAGTTCCCCCGTCTTCTCTTCCGATAATGACAGCTCTTCTATCTGCATGTTCAAGCGGTCCCTGAGTGCTATCAGGTCGTCCGGATCTTTTACCCTGTGCTTATGCATCAGCCCGGTCAGCAGGTCCATGCGTTCCTGCAGCTGATCCAGTTTTCCCGGTTCAATTTCTGTTCTTTCAGCCTGCTGCTCAACTTCCGTAGCGATATCCCTGAGTTCGATATAGGCCGACTCCAACCGGCCGGTCATCTCACCCGCCGGTTTAAACACCCCGGATATTTTCGAGAGCTGCCGCTGTGCGATTTTCATCTGATCCAGGATTCCCCTGCTTTCTTCAGTGAGCAATCCGGAACAGTGGTAAAGTGCGTTCCTGATCTCTTCAGCGTGCCCGGCCCGCTTAAGTTCGGCTTCCAGATCTTTCATTTCCCCCTCCTTCAGGCGGGCCGCCTCCAGTTCACTGTGCTGGTAGGTCAGATAATCCTGTTCCGCTTTAAGCGCGGCAACTGCCTTCCTGTACTGCTCCAGCTCTTCACTGATCTTACGATAGGCAGCATATGATTCCCGGTATTCCAATAATTCTTTTGCTGTTCCGGCAACATAATCAACCACTTCCAGCTGGTAGAGATGGTCGTGCAGTTGCAGGTTCTGATGCTGGGAGTGAATGTCTACCAGACGGGTTCCTATTTCCCTGAGCAATGGCAGGTTTACGGGAGTATCATTGATAAAAGCCCTCGACTTTCCACCCGGTGAAATCTCCCTCCGGATCGTGGTAACCGGTTCAAAATCCAGGTCGTTCCGCTCGAACAGTTGTTTCAGGTCTGTTCCGGGAACGAAGGAGCCTTCCACCACACACTTGGCATCTTTCAGTTTCAACACCGAGGTATCTGCCCGTTGACCCAGGATCAGTGAGAGAGCCCCCATCAGAATGGATTTACCTGCACCCGTTTCCCCGGTGATGGTGGTAAAACCATCTGAAAACTCCATCTCCAGATGGTCGATCAAAAGGTAATTCTTAATGTAAAGAGATTGTATCATGTGAACCCGACTACATGGTTTGCTCCAGGATGGCTTTGTATTTACTGGCATTGGGCCTGTCTACCTCAACCAGTATGGCGTGGGCCCTGTTTCGTTCTTCCGGAAACGATTCAGTATAGACATTTACAATCTCATCCACCTTGGCATCGAACACAAGCCTCAGCAGATACATATAGGGATCCGGTTTCTTCCTGTAGACTTTTTGCAGCAATTCCAGGCTGTTGGTTATTTCAGCCCTGCCTTCGGCCACCTTTTCATCCATCACATCCAGTCCCAGCCTGTGATACCTGTAATTAAACTCCCTGACAGGTTCATAATCGGGGTCCAGCATATCTTTCACAAGCCAGTACCTGCTTTTATGGGCGATATCATCCATGGGTTTCCAACCCGATTCAACAGCACTGTTCTGAGCATTCAGCATAACCTGTTCAGCGTTGGAAAAATAGGGAGTGCCGCCATAGAGCGAAAAAGAATCATAATCGAGCCCCAGTATAAAATAGGCATAAAATGCAAGAATGGATGTAAGATTGGATGTATGTGATTTGAGATCAAATACCAGGGGGGAGAACTCAACATACCTGAAGCGGATGGCATTGTCCACAAAATTGAACATCACTGTGTTATAGTTGGTGTTGAATACCGGCCTTCTGGCCTGAACGGTCAGCGTTCCCTTAAACTCATCGGCCGACAGTTGTTCTGTAATATTAAACATCAAATTGCATTCGATCCGTTCCTCCATGGAATATACATGGTTGGTCCATACAGTGTTATTCATAAACTCATATATGGCATTCTGCAGGGTCTGGAACACCTGTTTATTGGTACCCTGTACCTGCTGGCTCACCACCTGCACATTGCACCTGAATTCCTGACTGTAAAGCCCGGAAGTCATCATCAAAAAGAGCAGCAGTAAACCACTTTTACGCATTTTCGATCATTTTTACCACCCGCTTCACCAGGTCGGCTGCAACCTGGCTTTTGGGCTTCAGTTTAAATTCTTCAATATGGTCCGACCGGTCAATCATGGTAACCCTGTTGGTATCGGTCCCAAATCCGGCCCCCTCCTCCTGCAGGGAGTTGAGCAGGATCAGGTCCAGGTTTTTCCTGTGCAGCTTGGACATTGCATTTTCCATTCCCCGGCCGGTTTCAAGGGCAAACCCCACAAACAACTGACCCGCTTTTTTCAGCTTCCCCATTTCAGCTGCAATATCCCTGGTGGGACGCAGCCGTATGCTCCATTCATCCTTCCCGCGCTTTACTTTTCCATCAAAGGTTTCAACAGGTGTGAAATCCGCCACTGCCGCACTGAAAACCGCAATGTCGGCCCCATCAATCAGACCGGCACACGCATCATACATTTCGGCAGCAGAGGAGACATGAATTACATCGATATCCTTGGAGTCTGCCCTGATGGAAACCGGGCCGGAAACCAGTGTTACCCGGGCTCCTTCCGCTGCAAAAGCTTCAGCAATGGCATAACCCATCCTGCCTGATGAGTAGTTTCCAATAAAACGAACGGGATCAATATTTTCGTACGTGGGACCGGCGGTAACCAGGACCTTTTTATTTAAAAGTTTTTTTTTTGAGGGCTTTGGCTTTGGCTCCAGCTGGCTATCCGGATCCAGTTGTCTGATAAAAGTGATAATCTTTTCAGGCTCTTCCATCCTGCCCTTTCCTTCCAGTCCGCTGGCCAGTTCGCCTTCTCCCGGTTCTATCACCAGGTTCCCAAACGCGTTTAATATCTCCAGGTTTTTCCGGGTGGCCGGATGACTGTACATATCCATGTCCATGGCGGGAGCAAGAACAACCGGACAACGTGCTGACAGGTAGGTGGTGATTAAAAGATTATCTGCAATACCGGCAGCCATTTTTCCAAGGGTGGTTGCTGTAACCGGCGCCACCAGCATCAGGTCTGTAGCAACCCCCATCTCCACATGGCTGTTCCAGTCGCCGCCTTCATCTGCAAAAAATGCTGACAAAACCGGTTTCCCCGACAATGCTGCAAATGTTACCGGACCCACAAACGCTTTAGCAGCCGGGGTCATAATAACCTGCACATCGGCTCCCTCCCTGATCAGGAGCCGGAGCAGGTATACCGCCTTGTAGGCAGCAATGCTCCCGGTAACTCCGAGAATGATGCGTTTTCCTGTGAGTTCCATCAGGAAAGAATAATGGTCTACTGTTGTTCTACTTCAGGAGTCTCATTTATCCTGAAGTATATCTGACCCTCGGTTAATTCCTGCAATGCAATAAGAGACGGTTTGGGTAACCGTTCGAAAAACTTGGAAATTTCAATCTGCTCCGGATTCTCAAATACCTCTTCCAGGTTATCGGTGTAAGAAGCAAATTCTTCCAGTTTCCTGTTCAGTTCCTGTTTCATCTCCACGTTGATCTGATTGGCCCTTTTTGCGGCAATCATTACTGTCTGATAAATGTTATCAGTCTCTTTATCCAGTTCATTCAGATTCCTGGTAATCGTGGTACCCGGTGCCTTCGTTTTTTTGTAATCCATCGATTATGATTCGTTATTTTGATTCGCTAAAAACCTGTTGGAGTTATCATACATCCTTTTGGCTTCCCTGGAATGGGGACCGTCAGGAAATTCTCCAATAAAACTATAGTACTCATCTATGGTGGCCTGGAAACGCTCCTTTTGCTTGGTGGGCACGCTGTTGTCGGCCAGCAGATAAGATGATTTAAGTATCATGAACATGAGCTCTTCCCTGTGTTTTGTGTCCGGATGGTCGATCAGGCTGTTCCGAAGCGCAATAATGGCCGATTTATAGTAGCCCAGGTCATAATAGAGTCTGGCGCTGATAAAAGACTTTTCAACCAGTTTATTGCTCATCTCAGTAATAATCTCCTGGCATTCACCCAATCGCTCTGAAGCAGGGTATTTGACCAT
>JANTFK010000169.1 GCA_024763595.1 Bacteroidales bacterium
CGCCCCGTCTTGTACCGACGCTGCATGTGCATGGATTCTGGGATCAGGAGGATATTTACGGCTCACCTGCTGTCTATGCGGCCATGGAACAGCATGATAAAGCCAATGATATGAATTTTTTTGTGGCCGGACCCTGGTATCACGGTCAGCATGCTGAAGACGGAAGCCGGCTGGGCGCCATTGAATTCGATGAGAATACGGCAAAGCGGTTCCGGGAAGATGTGCTGACGGGATTTTTGCGCCGCTACCTGCACGGGGAAGATGTGGAACCTCCGGCACCGGTCACTGTGTTTGAGACGGGCACGAACCGCTGGCGCCATTTCGATAAATGGCCCCCCGTCCGGGAACAAATCAGCATATACCTGCAGCCGGAAGGTGGCATCGCATTTTCTGCACCTGGGGCTGACCGTTCTTTCTCCGAATTTATCTCGGATCCGGCTAAACCGGTACCTTACGAACCGCGCCCCAACTGGAATATCGATTACAGGAATCCGCCTGCTATAAAAGAGTGGCAAAGATGGCTTGTGGAGGACCAGCGTTTTGTGGATGGCCGTCCCGACGTGGTGACATGGGTGAGTGAGCCGCTTACAGAACCGCTGACAGTGCGCGGACCGGTGACCGCCCGGCTTTTTGCAGAGACCACCGGGACCGATGCCGACTGGGTGGTGAAGCTTATTGATGCGTATCCGGATGATGATCCGGAATTCGTGATGTCAGGTTATCAGCTCATGGTGAGTGCGGATATCTTCCGCGGCCGGTACCGTGAAAGCTATGATGATCCGAAACCACTGGTGGCTGATGAGGTGCTGTCATATGAGATTCCGATGCCACATCTGAACCATACTTTCCTGCCCGGGCACCGCTTGATGGTCCAGGTTCAGAGTACCTGGTTCCCGCTATATGACCGGAACCCGCAAACTTTTGTACCCTCGATCATGTCGGCTTCGCCCGGTGCATACAGGGCGGAGCGGCATCGCATACATCACAGTGCGCAATATCCCTCTGCCCTGAAGCTTTATGTAGATAACAGCAATAAGTGATCTGATAAACCGCTGATTTAAAAAAGCGCCATGCATTAATTTATCGTGCTGACAAATCAAACGTTTTTCCTGAGTTTTTCCAGGGATTCAAAAAACACGGGCATAGCGATCATGCGAATTAATATGGCGCCCAGAAAGCCGCCGATATAGACAACTGCCAGTGGACGATGCAATTCGGCACCGGTGGTTACATGCAGGACAAGCGGTAAAGAGCCTGCGATCATTACAAGATTGGTCATAAAGATAGCCCTGAACTTTTTCAGCGAGCCGGCCATTACTGCTTTCCGAAGCTCATACCCCTGCTTGAGAAAGTCATTGATCTTTGCGACAAGAATCACATCATTCTGTACACATACGCCGAAAAGGGCAATTAATCCGATCATGGAAGATACATTGATGGTCTGACCTGCAATCAGCAAACCCACAATTGCACCAACCAGGCTGAGTGGAATACTGATGATGATAAGTCCTGCCTGACGGATAGAACCAAATGAAGTAAAGAGGATCACAAATATGATTAAAATAACTATCAGCATCAGTGTAAGCAATTCTTTCATTGCCCTTTGCTGATTTTCAAAGGAACCACCAAAAGTGACATAATAGCCGGCCGGAAGGTGTATGTGGGTGTCTATCTTTTGTTGCACTTCTTTAACAAAACCACCTACGTCGCGATTTACAACGCTGCATACCACCAATTTGCGACGCTCCATGTTTTCCCGGAAGATGGTCTGTGGTCCCTTGCTGTGCGTAATTGTAACCAGTTGTGTCAGAGGGATTCGTTCACCATTGGGTGCTTCAATCAATAAGTTGCTGATCATCCTTTCATCTTTGCGGTACTCTTCAGGCAGTCTGACCAGAACTGAAGTAATCCTGTTCTTTTCATATACATCGGTGACTTCAATGCCATTTAAGGCCGTTTCAATGATATCGGCTACCTCACCTACCCTGATACCGTACCGGGCCAGCTTATTCCGGTTAAGTGTAAGGACCATTTGCGGGATACCTGTAGTTTGTTCAATCTGAAGGTCTTTCGCACCGTCCACCTCTCTCATAACATTCAGTATTTCACCGATCTTCTGATTCAACACATCCCAGTCCGGACCAAAAAGTTTGACCGAAAGTTCACCGGCCGTACCGGTGTTCATTTCTGCCATTTTATTGGCGATTGGTTGTTCAAAGATGTAAGCCACACCAGGTAGATGATCCAGTTCCTGACGCATCGATTCAGTAATTTCCTTATAACCGCGTTTACGTTCTTCCCGTGGTACAAGACGAATGTTATATTCGCTGTGGCAAACCGGGTGAAGGTGTTCCGACCCTTCGGCTGATCCTGTGGTTCTTGCAACAGAAATTACTTCAGGGAACGACATAAATATCTTTTCAATTTTATCTCCCATGGCTGCCGTTTCTTCCAGGGAGGTTTCAGGTAACATGACGGTGGAAGCCAGAATGGCTCCTTCATCCAGTTTCGGAACGAACTCTTTTCCCAGGAGATTGTATAGAATAGCAGCAAGAATGACCAGCAGGACACTGGGGTAGAAGATCAATTTCTTATGATCCAGTGCTTTTTCCAGGAGGATCTTATATTTTGCTGTAAAAAAATTCATTACCGGATTATTCCGCTTTTTAATATAATTTTCGGTCAGGAACACCGAACACAGGACGGGTTTTAATGTAAGATTCAGCAGAAGAGATCCAAATAATGCACTCACCACTGCTAATGCTGTAGGCTTAAACATCGCTCCTTCGATACCGCTTAAACTAAAAAGCGGTACAAAAACCAGGATTATGATCAGAGAGGAAGAGAAAAGATGGTTCCCAACATCTTTGGCTGCTGTTGAAGTGAGTTGTAAAGTAGACGCTTTCCCTTTATTCTGCACAAGTTCGGAGAAAATATTTTCCACCATTATGATGGTCCCGCTTGCTACTTTTCCCACCCCGATAGCTAAACCGCCTATTGACATAACTGTCAGCTGAACCTTAAAAAGACTGAGAATAATGAAAGCTACAAAAATGGATAAAGGTATTGTTAAAGAAGAAATTAGTGAACTTCTGATATCCCACATAAATAGCATCATGATCAGAATAATAAGGAAAGCTCCTTCAAGGATTGAGCGCTCAACATGGTTAATTGACCGGCTAATCAGTTTTGACTGATCATAAAACTGTTCGATCTTTATATTATCGGGAAGATCTTGGGCAATCTGGGCAAGGGCTTTTTTTACCCTTTGGATGGCAGCCAGGGTGTTTCCCCCATACTGTTTCTGAATGGTAATATCCACACTTGGCTGGCCATTAAAACTGGCATCATCCCGCCTGAATTTTGGGCTCACTTCAACGCTGGCAACATCTTTAACATATACCGGTACGTTGTTATTGGATGTAATTACCGTATTATTTATATCTTCAATATCGGATATGCGTCCTTCTCCTTTGATTAATTCCTCCTGTGCACCTTTAGAAAGTATCCCTCCGGAGAAATTGCGGTTGCTGTCTTCTATAGCTTCCTTGACATCCTGAATGGTAATATCATAGTGTTTAAGCATCTGGGGATTCAACAATACTTTAAACTGCTTGACAAATCCTCCCATATTAATGACGAATGAAACGCCCGGTACTCCCTGTAACCTGTATTGGATGGTCCAGTCGGCAATCGATCTCAATTCCATCGGATCAGCACTATCACTGACAATTGCGAATTCAAATACTTCTCCCATTCTTGAGGAAACGGGTCCCAGATGAGGACCGACCGATCCCTGTGGCAGGCTTCCGGTTACAATTTCCAGGTTACTCGATACGATTTGCCTGGCAAGGTAAATGTCGGTTCCCCATTCAAATTCGACCGTCACAATTGAACTTCCGGTGGCAGATTCGGACCGGACACGGGTTACATGAGGAGCCCCGTTTAACAGACTTTCAAGTGGAAAAGAAATAAGCCTTTCCACGTCTTCGGTTGCCATCCCCGAATTGTTTGTGACAATGGTAACCAGCGGAGCACTCAGATCCGGGTATATATCCTTTGGCATTCTGATAGAAAGAAGAAGCCCTGAGATGGAGATCAGGATAATGATAAAGACTGTCAATAACCTGTTGTTTAGCGAGAAATCTATGATTTTATTGATCATTCTTATTTGATCTTAATGGCTGACTAGTGGACTCCTGCATTTTTGAGCAACTCTTCATAGAGCTTTGACTTTAACTGGAAATTACCTGATGTAACCACCGTATCGCCCTCCACGATACCCGAATGAACGGTAATGAAATCGCCATTCTTTACACCGATCTGCACGTTACGCGGATAATAAACGCCAGTGGATTTCACAAAAACCAGCTTCTTTCCACTATCATCCAACACTGCCTGAACCGGGACACAAAGCGCGTTTCCGTCATGCCCCAGCTCAATCCTGAGGCTGGCAAACATACCGGGTTTGAGTTTGCTCAACCGGTTTGTAATTTCTGATCTGACCGTTATTGTGCGGGTGGATTCATTGAGAAGGTCACTGATGTATGTAACTTTTCCACTAAAAGACTCTCCGGGATAAGCGGGCACTTCGGCTACAACCTTCTGGCCGATTTTTATCCTTGCAATATCCTTCTCGTAGATAGCCGCATCTATCCATATGACAGAAGGATCCATGATCGTCAGTATTTCGGTGGATTCATCGATCATTTCGCCCAGAATTACATTGCTTGCGACTATCTTGCCCTCAATGGGTGCATAGAGCGTTATGATCGGATTGACCTGATGTGATTTGGTGATCTGCCTGACTCCACTCTCTGTAAACCCGAGGACATGTAATTTCTTTTCAGTTGCATTCAGATTCGCTTCAGCTACCTTCAGTTCTGTTTCAGCAACCAGGTAGTTCTTTTTTGCTCCCACCCCTTTTTCAAATAGCTGATGCTCCCGTTCGAAATTAACTTTGGCCAGTTCATAATCTGCATTGGCCTTGTAAAACGCTGAAGTGGCTTCTCCCACTTCCTCACTTTGAAGTACAATCAGTGCTTCGCCTTTTTTAACATATTCCCCAATCCTGGCGTCGATCTTTGAAACGCGGGCCGGAAAGGGGTAGCTGACAATGGCTTTCCGGTACTGATTGGCCAGTATCTTGCCCATGGCTGATAATTCGTTAGATATCGGATGGTATTGTGCAACTGCCATTTCAGGGTTAATAGCCCGCTCTTCCGCTTCGGATAACACTACCCGGGAAGGCAGAGTTTGATTGCCTGTCCCCGGTTGTAAAGAGGCAGAGTCATTTACATATTTTCCCCTCCACCTTCTGTTTCCTCTCATGCGGTATTGCCGGTGTGCTCTGTTCCTGCGCAATGCTTGTTGCGGGAAAGCGGATTCCGAAAACTGCTCTGCATCCTCATCTGTGGTTTCGGCCTGTTTGTCAGCCGGACCGGAACATGACCATCCAAAAAGAAAGAAGACAAGAATACCCGGCAGGATTAATGACCCCAGTTTATTGTTCATATGATTAACATTTATGATAATTCTGCTTTTTTGTTTATTCAGTTTCGAGTAATTGCCCGATTGATCTTTCCAGTGATGCTATTGCAGTATCATAGTTGAACAGTGCATCAACGTATGATCTCCTGGTATTTATCAATGTCTTGCGTGCTTCAATAAGTTCAATGCCATTTATTTCTCCTTCCTGGTAACTGAAGAACAGCATCTGATATACTTGTTCAGCTTGCTGAAGCATCTCTTTATCAAATAGTTCAATCATTGATTGAGCCGTTAAAGCAATGCGGTAAGCATTCTCAACCTGCATGTTTATAGAATTCTGTAAATTTCTTAATTCGCTTTCAAATGCGTTATAATTGGCTTCCGCCTCAGCAATTTCTCCTTTCATGGTTTGGGTAAAGAACAGAGGGATCGGAAGAGCCAGAGTCATGTCCCATGTTTTTGATTCGCCGACGATCGTGTGCCTGGAAAATCCGAAATCGAAATCCGGCAGGTAAGAAAGCTGTGCCTGTTTTTTTGCCAGGCGTTCCTTTTCCATGGAGAATTCGATCTTTTTTGTTTCAGGCCGGTTTGTTAGTGCCTGATCTTTCAGATACTCCAGTTTCAGCATCACCGGAGAATAATGATGTTCACTGGTGATGGACAGTTCACTGTTTTCTTCTTTTCCCAGCAGAAAATTCAGTACTGCCCTGGATGCCACCAGTTCATTGGCTGCGATCTCAATCTCATTCACAGCTTTTGATACCTCAACCTGTGCACGCAACACTTCAACCTGTGCAGCATCACCGGCTTCAAATTTTACGTTGGTCTTGTCCAGGAAGTCCTGGGCCAGATCTTTATTTTGTTGTGCAAATTCTACATGTTTCTTATTTTGGATTATCGTGTAGAATGCCACCTTAACCTGGTAAATGAGATCGATCTTCAATACTTCAGCATCCATTGAGACCTCATTTGAGGCTTGTGTTGCCACAGCACTATTCAATTTTCTTTTGCCGGGGAAAAGAAAGGATTTACTGGCTCCCACATAAGACTCTCCGGAATTTCTGATATCAAAGGGGCTTGGTTGCAGATCAGAATCGAAGTTCAGGTTAGGTTGTGATAGGGCTTTAGCCTGGTTGACCCTGGCAAGTGCAGCCTGGATTTGCTCCTGGGAGGATCTGATAACCGGGTTTTCACTCAGGGCAATTGAAATACATTGTTCCAGGGACAGGGGTTCATCCTGAGCCATAACAGAACTGACGGGAAAGGGGCATAATCCCCCAAAAAGAGGAGTAAAATATAGCAGATAGACTCTTAATTTAAATCGTAACATTGGCGGGCAAAATAATGAGATGAATAAATAATACCCCTTTGGGTATTGCATGCCAAAGGACTGCTGAAAAAAATCAACACCAAATATAGTATTTTTTGTTTCTAACGTGTATTAAAAATGGAATCCGGATTTTCACGTGCAACCATTCTTCCCTGCTTCAGGTCTTAAGGGAAACCTCAGGTTATGTTGCGTTTGAACAGAGCATTGGTCGTTTTATCCGTA
>JANTFK010000170.1 GCA_024763595.1 Bacteroidales bacterium
TCCACATTCCTGACCGGCCGGAAAGACTATTTTGACCTACCCATCACATCAGCAAGCGGTCTCCTGCTCTATGATCCTGAGATCTCCAGCTACATCATCTCAACCCCGGAAAAGATTGATGATACTGCATTGCCCGGCAGATACCTCCGGCTGGAAACTGATAAATGCCTGCTCTATTCGGAAGGACCGGTTGATCTGACCCTGGATTACGGAAAAGTAACCATGGTTGCTGCGGGAAACACCACGCACAGGGCCGATGAGGACCTTTTCACCGCACATCTGGTCCTCGGGCTTGATTTCCCGTTTTCTCAGGAAGCACTCCAGGTTATGGGTTATGAAATTGACAGTCTGCCCAACCTGGAACCGGTGGATCTAACCAGCGAGCATTATCAACTGGCCATAAGGGACCTGCTGGGAGAGGATCTTGCAGGAGAACTTGAAAAGCAGCTGATCCTGACCGGCGGTTATGAAGAGATACCCGGGTCCTTTTTCCATACGATCTTCTTCGATGACCTGCCGCTGAAGTGGAACCAGGAAACGCGTTCATTTCGCCATAATGGCAAAATAGGGATTGGGAACATTGGGGATGTGCAGGTAAACAAAAAGGTTAATGCCTATGTTGAACTGGTTGAAAAAGGGTCCGGGGATATTCTGGATATTTATCTGCAGGTGGACCGTCGTACCTGGTATTATTTTGCTTATTCTCCGGGAAGCTTGCAGGTACTCTCATCTAACAAAAAGTTCAATAAGATTATCTTTGACCTCAAACCTTCAGAAAGGCGTGTGAAGACTAAACTGGGTCAGGCCCAGTATATTTACAGCCTGGCTGCTCCCCGGCGACTGGAGTTGTTCATCAACAGGTTCCTGGAATATGAACAGGAGGAAACTCCAGGCGGGGAATTCTGAAAAGCTGTTTCCAGGCCGGACTGGCAATTACCCGGCCGATCGGGACCCCAGCTCTATCACATCCACATTGGAGACCCGGCCCTGCTCAACTTCAAATCTGAGCAGGGTCCTCACATGATGCAATCCGCTCCTGCCGGCAGAACCGGGATTCATATGCAGGAATCCCATTTTTTTATCCGGAATCACCTTCAGGATATGGGAGTGTCCGGAAATAAACAAGCCGGGAGGATCGGAAAAGATTGCCGGTTTGACCCGGTAATCGTAGTTACCGGGATAACCCCCAATATGCGTCATCCAGATATCCAGGCCTTCCCTGGTATGGCGCTGGTGCTCTGGATACCTCGACCGGATGGAAGTTCCGTCAATATTACCATACACCGCCACCACCGGCGCTATACGGCTGAGCAGGGTAATCACCTCTGTACTTCCCACATCACCGGCATGCCAGATCTCTTTACATCCTTTGAAATGTTCTTTGATGCGCGGATCAAAATATCCATGAGTGTCTGACAGGAGGCCGATTCTGAACATTGATGTAGAATTGACGGTGAATTTACTAAATTTGGTTGCAAATCAATGTCATGCGTTTTCCGGGTTATGCATATTTTTTACACTCCCTATATCAATGGTGATACCCATTTGCTGGATGAGCAGGAGTCGAAACACGCCATCAGGGTATTACGGCTGGCA
The DNA here is from genome assembly GCA_024763595.1 of Bacteroidales bacterium. Lineage (GTDB taxonomy): Bacteria > Bacteroidota > Bacteroidia > Bacteroidales. The sequence continues at coordinate 1,597 of JANTFK010000170.1, forward strand.
AGAGGTGATGATGTTGTGCTTGTGGATGGTACTGGTGGATGGTATGAGGCGGTGATCCTGGAGGACCACTCCAAAAGATGCATTTTACGAATAGAGTCCCATACTGCTGAATACCAACCGCTTCCATATTATCTACACCTGGCCGTGTCGCCCACTAAAAACATGGACCGGTTTGAGTGGTTCCTGGAGAAAGCCACAGAGCTGGGTATCTCTGAAATCACCCCGCTCCTGTGTCAGCGGACCGAACGCAAACAGGTGAAAATGGAGAGACTCCAAAAGATCATTGTATCGGCCATGAAACAGTCCTTAAGAGCCTATAAACCAGCGTTGAACGAACCAGAACAGTTTAAAAATTTTATTTCCGGAAAACGACCGGGTGTGAAGGGAATCGCGCATTGTTATACTACTGGAAGGAGAGACCTGACCGATCTTGGACAGGACGGATCCTATACCATACTGATTGGACCGGAAGGAGATTTTAGTCAGCCGGAGGTGGAGATGGCCCTGGATAACGGCTATGTGCCTGTCCAACTTGGAACATCCCGGTTGCGGACCGAAACAGCAGCCATCTATCTCACAGCCGCCATCCACTACTTGCACCCGGTACCTGCACCCGGTACTTTTTTATCAGAGTTTTGATAAAATAGATTTTACCAGTTGGTTTCCAGGATCATACACAACTGGCTCTAAAAGATCCCGAAGAAATTGATCCTCTTGTTGCGGGTCCAGTATGAAAGGGTGACCGGATTCAGTTTCTGATGCTTCAAATCCATCCACCCGGTGAAAAAGGGTAGAAACTTTTACCATAGGCAATAAGATAGGTTTTCATTAATAGAACGCCCCATATTACCTGCATATTGTGATTAAATGTGAAAGTTTTTTAATAAACCGTAAGTGTGAGCTCTTTTTCCCTGATCAGTTTCCTGAGATTGATCAGGGCATACCGCATGCGACCCAGCGCAGTGTTAATGCTGACACCTGTCTGATCGGCAATCTCTTTAAAGCTCAGTTCGCCATAATGCCTCAGCAGAACAACCTCCCGCTGGTCGTCCGGTAATTCGTTGATCAACGACCGGATCTCCGTTTTAATCTGGCTGTTGATGATGATTTCCTCGATGTTGTCATCGGAGAGCTTCTTGCTGTTAAAGAGGTCTACCTCAGAATCATCATTGGAAACCGCATTCATCTGCTTCTCTTTCCTGAAGTGATCAATAATCAGATTATGGGCAATACGAATGACCCAGGAAAGGAACCTGCCGTTGTCCCTGTATTTACCTCTACGGAGTGATTGTATCACTTTAATGAATGTTTCCTGAAAAAGATCTTCTGCCAGCTGCTGGTCCTTGATGGTGAGTAAAATATACGTATACACCTTACTCCGGTGCCGGTTTATTAGCTCTTCGATGGCTGTCTGATCACCTATCATATATGCTTGAACCAAATCCTGGTCGCTCACTGGTCTCTGTTTCAAACTCTCGTTCCTGTTGGTTAAGCGTAGAAGTCTCTCAATAGGCGTAATGGAATTAATGGTATCTAAACGAATGCAATTAAACAAAAATAATTGTTATAACAAAATATAGTATTTTTGCTTCAAATATTATGCCAACAAATAATAATCGACAGATCCACATCAAGGGTGCCCGGGTCCACAACCTGAAAAATGTGGAATTGCATATTCCCAGGGATCAGATGGTGGTGGTTACAGGGCTTTCGGGCTCGGGCAAGTCCTCCCTGGCATTTGATACGTTGTATGCAGAGGGCCAGCGGAGATATGTTGAGAGTCTCTCGGCATACGCCAGGCAGTTCCTGGGCCGCATGGATAAGCCCGATGTGGATTTCATTCATGGGATCCCGCCTGCGGTGGCACTGGAGCAGCGGGTAAATACACGCAATCCGCGTTCTACAGTGGGGACATCCACCGAGCTCTATGATTATATCAAGCTGTTATTTGCCAGGATCGGCAGAACCTATTCACCGCTATCCGGTAAGCTGGTTAAACGGCACACAGTAAGCGATGTGGTGGATTATCTGCTGGAACAGGAGGAGGGAAAAAGGTTTGTTATTCTCTCTACCGTTTGCCTCAATGCGGAAAAAGCACTGGATTACCAGCTGGATATTTTTATTCAACAGGGTATGGCCCGGGCCCTGGTGGAAAACCGGATGGTACAACTGGAAACGTTAAAGGACAGGGAGAGAGAACCGGAATTGTTCCAGCTTCAGCTGGTTGTTGACAGGCTTGTCATTCAACACGACAATGAGTCGGTTACCAGGTATGGTGATTCTGTTCAGACTGCCCTTCAGATGGGTCACGGGCTTTGTTTGATCTGGAATTCGGAATCGGGGGCCATGGAAGAGTTCTCCACCCGGTTTGAAGCGGATGGAATGGAGTTTGAAGAGCCCTCGGAATATCTGTTCAGTTTTAACAATCCGGTTGGGGCCTGTCCGGTTTGTGAAGGGTATGGTAAGGTCATGGGCATTGATGAGGACCTGGTGATTCCGGATAAACGGCTATCGGTGTATGATGATGCAGTGGTTTGCTGGAGAGGGGATAAGATGAAAAAGTGGAAGGAACGCCTGATCATGAAGGCGGACCAGTTTGATTTTCCCATTCATACACCTTACTACCGGTTAACTGATGATCAGCGCGAACTGCTCTGGAAAGGGAACAGGCACTTCAGAGGGATTCATCGCTTTTTTGAGCACCTGGAGAAAAAAAAGTACAAAATCCAGTACAGGGTCATGCTATCCCGCTACCGTGGCAAGACGGTCTGTCCTGAATGTCAGGGAAGTCGCCTGAGAAAAGAAGCCGGCTATGTAAAAGTAGGCGGGCGGACCATTATTTCGCTGGTAGAGATGCCCATCCGGGAGCTGCAGCATTTCTTTCAGGAATTAAGGCTCCCGAAAAAGGAACTGGAGATCGCTGACAGGTTGTTGAAAGAGATAACCTCCCGGCTTGAGTTCATCACGAGTGTGGGACTTGGTTACCTGACACTAAACAGGTTGACATCAACACTTTCAGGTGGGGAGAGCCAGCGCATTAACCTGGCGACTTCACTGGGAAGCAGCCTGGTGGGTTCCCTCTATATACTGGATGAACCCAGTATTGGCCTTCATTCGCGCGATACGCTTCAATTGATCGGCGTATTAAGGGAGTTACAGCAACTGGGAAACACGGTTGTGATAGTGGAACATGACGAGGAGATTATCCGGGCTGCCGATCATGTGATCGATATGGGACCCCTGGCAGGCAGGCATGGAGGTGAAGTGGTTTTCCAGGGAAATCACACGGAGCTTCTCAGGGAGTCACGGAGTATGACAGCCAGGTACTTAAACGGAGCAGAGCAGATACCGGTTCCCCGTTCCAGGAGAAAGTGGAACAACTACCTGGAGTTGCAGGGTGCCAGGGAAAATAACCTGAAGGGTATGGACGTGCGTATTCCGCTCGGTATCTTTACGGTGGTTACCGGAGTCAGTGGTTCAGGTAAATCAAGCCTGGTACGCTCCATACTCTACCCGGCACTGAACAGGCAGCTTCACGGATCAGGGGATAAGCCCGGTAAACATGATTTGCTGACCGGAGATATTCACCTGCTGGACAGGGTGGAGTTTGTGGATCAGCATCCCATTGGCAAATCCTCCCGCTCCAATCCGGTCACCTACCTGAAAGTATTTGATGAGATCCGCAAGCTTTATGCTGCACAGCAAGCTTCCAGGATCAATGGGTTCAAGGCTTCGCATTTCTCTTTCAACATAGACGGGGGCCGTTGTGATGCATGCCAGGGAGAGGGAGAGATCAAGGTGGAGATGCAGTTTATGGCCGATGTAAGGCTGGTTTGTGAAAGTTGTCAGGGACGGCGCTTCAAGGATGAGATTCTGCAGGTCCAGTATCGCCAGAAAAGCATCTACGATGTATTGGAGATGACCATCAATGAAGCCATTGAGTTTTTCAGTGAGGTACCCGGGTCCACCGAGAAACGGATTGTTAAAAAGCTTTTGCCCCTGCAGAAGGTGGGACTGGGTTACGTGAAACTGGGACAATCTTCCAGCACACTGAGCGGCGGGGAGAGCCAGCGTGTGAAACTGGCCTATTTCCTCAGTAAGGAGTCGGATGAGGAGAAAGTGTTTTTTATGTTTGATGAGCCCACAACAGGTTTACATATGCACGACATATCGCTGCTGCTCTCGTCCCTGGAATCATTGATACGGAAGGGGCATACAGTGCTGGTGATCGAACATAACCTGGAAGTGATCAAGTGTGCCGACTGGATCATTGACCTGGGTCCTGAAGGCGGAGAAGAGGGTGGAACTATTGTCTATGAAGGTGTGCCGGAAGAGATTTCCACACAAGATTCACATACAGGTCACTATCTTATTCCAAAACTCCGTAAGAAAAAGTAAGTTTCGTATGATGCTTAATTATTTTTGGTCTTGATTAATCTCGAAAGGTTAGTCGTCTTTTGATCCGAACAGTATGGTTACACAACCTTCCTCAGGTTCATCTATATTGCCGTCGGGAACAGGTACCCTGACCAGGATCTTCAGCTGTTGACTGGATTCAAGCTTAAAATCCCATTTCCAGTCATACTCCTTGAGCGTGTTGTCGTAGAGAACCTTACCATCTCTTGTATCGACTACCCTGAACTCAATATTCGGCAGGTTGGATGCCCCGCATACCCCGATCCTGTAATTTCTGTCAGAATAAAAGGTCTTGTATAACTCAGCTTCTTCTCCCTCGATCAGCAGGGCTGCATGGTAATTGCCATCATGCTGGTAGGGTTCAAGACCCGGTTTACAGGTGTTCTTGGCGAATTGTTTGCATTGGGCATTTAATGCCACAGGCAGCGTAAGCATGCAAGCAACCAGCGATAAAAAGAGTATGCCTTTCTTAGTCATGATATATGGTTTAGGAAATATAGCTATTTCTGATTTCTATTACTTTTGTTTTCAACTCCCTGAACACGGCCGGTGAAATTTTATAGGAAGATTCTGATTTGAGTGTGGTCACATTGGTTTCGGGATCCTCTACGGCTGTTACTTCTCCCTGGTGAATGGTGATTTTATCAAATATAGCTTTCAGATCATTCACATTTTCCAGAACAGCCATGGCATCCTTATCCTCCGGGGATGCCTGCAGGAGCTTGACCATGATATCCAGCGAAAGTTTCTGATCTACGATTCTTTCCACCAGTTTATTATTCTTGATATTTTTTTCATCCACAAGGTTTACTGCAATAAACAGCCCTTCGACCCAACCACCAACCAACATAACTGTCGCAGTGCCTTCAAGCTCGTTCTCCTTCAGGAAAGAACTGGAGTTCATCAGGGTTTCCGAGATAATATCAATGATCGCTTCCCTGTTATTAATATTGTTTTGAAGAAATTCTATGGTCTCTTTGTTGATGGCATCCAGGATATTCAGACCCTCGGCCATTTCCTTGGC
>JANTFK010000171.1 GCA_024763595.1 Bacteroidales bacterium
AGATACCCGCAGTCCGCCTGTCCTGCCACACAATGGCATTGCACAACGGTTTACCCGTGTCACGGTCCCAGATAAGTGCAGTTTCCCGCTGATTGGTAATTCCGATAGCGGCCACTTCTCCGGCACTTGCCCCTGCGTTCCGCAGGGCATCGTGCATCACCCGGAACTGGGAATTCCAGATATCCATGGGGTTGTGTTCCACCCAGCCGGGCTGCGGAAAGATCTGTTTGAACTCTTTCTGTGCCACTCCGGCCATTTTTCCTTCATGGTCAAAGACAATGGCCCTTGAACTGGTGGTACCCTGGTCCAGCGAAAGCATATATTTCGGATTCACTTGATTCATGTTGCTGGTTGGTTATGAGTTAATATGTTGATTGGTCAGTGATTCATATTCATCTCCGGCTTGTAGTTCCGGGCAAGTGCTGCAAATGCATCCAGCTGGCTGGCTATCCACCCGTCATCATATCCCAGTTCGGTAGCCATGATCCTTGCTATATCAGGTGCAATACGCAGACTTTCAGCAACATCCAACTGAAGAGCCCGGCTGCGTCGTGCCAGGAAATCTTCCACAGTCCTGGCCATCTCTTCCCTGACCGCCCAGACAATCTGCGCTTTGATAATATGCAGTTTTTCGCTGATCACCGCTGACATTCCGGGATCTTCCCCGGTCAGCTTCTCCAGTTGATCAAGATCGCTTCCGTACCAGTGAAGCGGATCACTCCTGTCCACCTTCTCCCGGTATCCATGTATCTTCAAATGACGGGTTACAGATTTTACAGGGGTTAATGCGGCCCTGGATGCGGCGGCATCGATCACATCTTCACCCATTTTCCGGTAGGTTGTCCATTTCCCGCCTGTGATGGTGATCAATCCGCCTTCGGAAACCAGGATCTTGTGTCCCCGGGATATCTCTTTGGTCTTTTTTCCCTCCCCTGAAGGAGCAGCCAGGGGACGTAACCCGGTGAAAACACTGCGCACATCATCCAGGGTGGGTTTACGGGCCAAATAGCGCTCCGCCGTTTCCAGGATATAGGCAATCTCTGCCTCCGCTGCCCGGGGCTCCAGTGCTGCCTCCTGTTTCTCCACATCGGTTGTCCCGACCACCACCCTGTTATGCCAGGGCACTGCAAAAAGTACGCGGCCATCAGAGGTTCTCGGTATCATCAGGGCCTCTTCCCCCTTCAGGAATGATCGCTCCATCACCAGGTGTATCCCCTGGCTTGGCCTGACCACATCCCTGGCTGTGGGATGCTCCATCTTCAGGATATCATCCACAAAGACTCCGGTGGCATTGACAACAACGCGTGCCTTTATACTAAATGAACGGCCCTGTTCCATCTCTTTTGCCACCACACCGATGATCCTGCCATCATTCAGCATGAGTCCCGTAACCTGCATATAGTTAATCACCACACCTCCATGTTCATGGATGGTCCGGGCAAGGTTAACCGCCAGCCTGGCATCATCAAACTGACAATCAAAGTAGCGCACTCCCCCTTTCAGCTTTTCGGTTTTAATGGCCGGCAATGCTTTTTGTACACCTTTCCTGGAAAGCGGCACCGAGCGGCCGATCCCCAGCCTGCCTGCCAGCAAATCATAGAGGGTGAGCCCGATGGTATAAAACGGGACGCACCACCACAGATAGCATGGGATCACAAAAGACTGGTCCTTCACCAGGTGGGGAGCATTGCGCTTGAGCCTTCCCCTTTCCTTCAGCGCTTCCAGTACCAGGGAAATATTTCCCTGGGCAAGGTAACGAACTCCTCCATGGACCAGTTTGGTGCTGCGGCTGGAGGTCCCCTTGGCAAAGTCATGCTGTTCCAGCAACAGGGTCCTGTATCCCCTGGTGACAGCTTCAAGGGCAGCACCAAGGCCTGAAGCGCCCCCGCCAATCACTACAACATCCCATCTTGTAGCGGGATCTTCCAGGTGACGGATCATTGAATCTCTTTTCATACTTGTGATTTAAATCTGCGGGACGGGTGCTAATTTAATCTTTTTAGTAGTTTTAAGAAGAAAATGACCAACAATACATAACCCGAAAAAAATGAAATCTATGCTTTACAGAACCATGCTGATGCTGCTCATAGCATCACTTTGTACCACCAACCTGTTGTCCCAAATTGAAAATCTTCAGGAGAATACACGTGCCATTGAATTTCCGGATATACCCGGTTACCGGACCCTGAAATGCGATTTCCACATGCACACCGTATTTTCGGACGGATCTGTCTGGCCTGACATTCGTGTCCGGGAAGCACTCAGGGATGGACTGGACGCCATCTCCATCACCGATCACTTGGAATACCAGCCTCATAAAGAGGATATTCCGCACCCTGACCGGAACCGCAGCTACAACCTCGCCCGGGAGCGTGCCAAAGGGACTGGTCTGATGGTGATCAATGGTGCTGAAATCACCAGGTCCATGCCGCCGGGTCATGCCAATGCCATTTTTGTAAAGGATGTTAATAAACTTAACCAGGAGGATGTGATGGAGGTGTTTAAAGAGGTGAAAAGACAGGGAGCCTTTGTTTTCTGGAACCATCCTCACTGGACCGCCCATCGAAAGAATGGAGTGGCTACCCTGAGTGAAATGCACCTTGAACTTCTTTCAGCGGGACTGTTACAGGGGATCGAGATCTATAATGAAGCTACCTATTCGGACGAAGCGCTGGAAATTGCCCTGGAACATAACCTGACCCTGATGGCCAATTCGGACATACACGGGCTCATTGACTGGAAATTTAACATACCTCAAGGGGGTCACAGGCCCGTCAACCTGGTTTTCGCCAAAGAGAAGAGTGAAGCAGCACTCAAAGATGCACTTGTAGAGGGAAGAACCGTGGTCTGGTTCGGCAATACCCTGGTGGGCCGTGCAGAATTCCTGGTTCCCCTGGTGGAAAACTCACTGGAAGTCAGGCGGGAAGGCGAAAATATGGTTCAAACCATGGTGATAACCAATCATGCTGATGCGGATTACATACTGGAGAACATTTCAGACTATAACCTGCACAACCGTGCGTCTGTTTTTATGGTAAAATCCCATGAAACCACTACAATACAGGTGAAAACGCTGGAGCTGCTGCCGGCTTTTAAGCTCCGTTTCAGAGTTCTGAACGCTTTTACGGCTCCGGGTCAGCACCCGGAAATAACCATCCGGGTAGAGTAAAATGATGCCTGTCAGAGCGATACTTTTCCTGCTCCTTGCAGGTTTGATATGGCAATGTAACCCGGGCGAAAATTCTCCTGAACAATTGCCCAACATCATTCTGTGTATGGCGGACGACCAGGGCTGGGGGGATATGGGCTATACGGGCCATCCCGTGATCCGGACCCCTCATTTCGATGCCATGGCATCTGAGGCCATCCGCTTCGACCATTTTTATGCAGCGGCTCCGGTCTGCTCCCCTACCCGGGGCAGTGTGATGACCGGAAGGCATCCCAATCGTTTTGCCTGCTTTACCTGGGGGCGCACCATCAGGCCGCAGGAGATCACCATTGCCGAAGTGCTGAAAGAGGCGGGATATGTCACCGGTCACTTCGGGAAATGGCACCTGGGGCCGGTCCGTACGGGCAGTCCTTTCAATCCCGGTGAAAACGGATTTGACCGGTGGTTCTCTGCTCCCAACTTCTTCGACAACGATCCCATCCTCAGCCGGGAAGGCATCGCTGTAAAAACAAAAGGGGAGAGTTCCATGGTGATCGTGGAAGCAGCCATGGATTTTATCCGGGAACAGGAAAACAGCCACAGACCCTACCTGGCGGTAATATGGTTCGGATCCCCTCACCGGCCCCACCGGGCCATAAAAGAAGACCGGGAAGCCTACGAAGGGCTGGACGAACGACTCAGTAATTTTTATGGTGAGATCTCAGGAATGGACCGGGCTTTTGGAAAATTGCGGTCTTTCCTGGAAACACTGGACAGTTACGACAATACCCTGTTATGGTACTGCAGCGATAATGGCGGCTTGCCGGATGTCGGCACCACTGGAGGAAGGGGACACAAAGGCAACATATATGAAGGGGGATTGCGGGTCCCCGCCCTGCTGCAATGGCCGGCAAGATTTAAAGAACATGCTATCGTAAAGGATCCGGCCAATACATCTGACATATTTCCCACATTGCTTAATATTACAGGTATAAAAAGCGATCCGGAGAGGCCCCTGGATGGGATCAGTTTGCTTCCTGTGCTAAATGGAAAAACGGAGACCCTTCACCGGACCATGGGGTTCTGGAGTTACCCGGCCAAGGGCGTCCCGGTGCCCAGCGCAACCTGGATGGAGGAGCTTTGGGAAGCACAGCAGCATGGGAACATGGTTGGGGATTCTGCCCGGCTCCGTCTGCAGGATCCTGACATGCCCTCATATCCATCCGATTCACTGCCGGGTCATGCAGCATGGCTGGATTGGCCCTGGAAACTGCATCGTATTGCCGGAAATGGTGGTACGGTTGAATGGGAACTCTACAACCTGGACCGGGACACCATGGAGCGCATCAACCTGGTTGAAAAGTTTCCTGAAATGGTGTCCCGTATGCAGCAGCAGCTTGAAGCATGGCAGTATTCTGTTGTGCACAGTATGAACGGAGCAGATTATTAGAAAATGAACAGGATTATTTTTACCTTAAGCACCTTGAAAGCTTAACCCCTTAAAAAATATCAAAATCATGAAAAAGAGAATATATGGAAGCACTGTTGCCCTGCTGATGGCAACCCTGGTAATGACCGCGATGTGGACCGGGTGTACCGGTAAAAAGTACCAGGTACCCATCGGTGTGATCACTTACAGCTGGCGCAGCATGCCCGGATCAGCTGAAGATATCATCAATTATTGCAAGCAAACCGGGATCACCACCATCGAGCTGATGGGTAATGTGGTGGAGGAGTATGCGGGCGCCCCTACTGATAAAGAGAAATTGCGTGAGTGGCGTATCTCCGGTGAACCCGCTAAAAAATACAGGGAACTCCGGAAGATGTTTGATGACGCAGGAGTCGGGATCCATATCGTTAAGTTTTCCCCTGCCGGGTGGAGCGATGAAGAGATCGACTATGCATTTGAATCGGCAAAGATCCTGGGAGCCAAAGGTGTAAGTAATGAGATCGGGCACGAAGCCGCCAAACGTTTGGGGGCTTTTGCCGAGAAACACGACATGTATGCCGTTTTCCACAACCATGGTCAGCCCCGTGATCCGAACTTCAATTTCGAGGAGTACCTGGCCTACTCACCCAACAACATGCTGAACCTGGATGTTGGACACTATTTCGGTGCCACCGGAAAGCATCCCAATGCGTTGATTGAGAAACTGCATGACCGCATCTACAGTATCCACCTGAAAGACAAAACAGGGAAAGATGGTGATCCGCCCGACACCAATAAGCCCTGGGGAGAAGGTGATACACCTCTGAAAGATATCCTGCAGCTGATCCAGCAGAACCAGTGGAACATCTATTGCGATATTGAGCTGGAATACGAGATCCCCGAAGGTTCCGATGCAGTGACCGAAACCAAAAAGTGCGTGGAGTTCTGTAAAAATGCGCTGCAATAAGAAAACAGCCCGGCTTGAAGCTCCCTGCAGCTTGCCGCAGGGAAATTTTAACCCGGCAACCAATATCCAATCCATATAAATTCCAGGGCTATGATAACAGTTCAGGCAAGTGTATCCAAAGGATGGTTACACAAACACGGGGGATTTGTCTTTAATGACAGGTATTACATGGACCCCTACTACCGGATGCAACAGGATGAAAAATGTCACAACTTCATCCGGGAGAAATTCCCCGACTATCCGTTGTACAACATGGAAGATAACCTGGTTCAGGCCAAACATGTGGTTCCGGACATGATGCTGGTGGGGGCCATTCAGCCCAACATGATCATTGCTGCAGCACTGGGCGCCGAATTTGTTTTTACCCCCGATAAGGATTCAGATGTAAAGGGCTTTCCCCTGAAGGATGTGAAAGCGGTGACGGAGCTACCATCCGTAAGCGATACGCTACAGCTCCCCTTCATTAAAAACCTGGAAAAGCAGCTTCTGGATGCCAGGGAGAAATATCCCGACCTTACCATCATCCCTCCTTTCTTCTGGGACCTGTCGGGACGGGCCACCATTCATGGGATTGTCACCACTTCCATGAAATTTATCGGTTCGGATATTTTCACAAAAATGATGATAGAACCCGACCTGGTAAAGGGAATACACAAATGGATCACAGATGTCTATATTGCTGTTATCAGGCACTTTTCCCAACTGGGGGATCTTCCGGTCACTTCCGTGCATGTAGGGGAGTGTTCCGGTGCCATGCTGGATGAACCCTCCTACCGGGAATATGTAACGCCCTATATCAGCCAGCTAGGCAGGGAATTTGGCGCCATCCGCCTGCACAGTTGCGGACATTCGGATCACATCATTGATCCCATATGTGAAATTGAGAACCTGGAGATTATTGATACAGGTTCCAATACATCACTGGTCCTTATCAGGGAGAGAATGGGAAGGGAGTTTGAAATTAATGATGTTCCTCCGGTTGAGATCCTGGTTGAAAGCGCGGAAAAGGAGGATATGGTACAGTGGCTGGACCAGACACTGAAAGATAATGACGGGGGTAAACTGAAGCTCGGTTACCACCTGGAACCCGATTATAACCTGGAAAACTGCAGATACATCCATGAAGAGCTCCACCGGCGGGGATTGGTAAAGAAGAGCCGTTTGTACTGAAACACCTCACCATGAGCAAAAGAAACCCGAATAACTATACTGTTCCCATCATCATCATAGGGTTATTATTTTTTGTACTTGGATTTTCCATCGGGATCAATACCTACCTGATCCCGTTCCTGAGGGGTGTTTTCAACCTGAGTACCGCAGCTTCTTACCTGGTGATGACAGCCACCTTTTCCGCCTACGTGATTTTCGGCATTCCTTCCGGATATATTATACAGCGCATCGGTTATAAAAAAGGCATTGTACTGGCATTTATGATCCTGGCACTGGGGATGTTTCTGTTTGTCCCTTCAGCCAACAAAAGC
>JANTFK010000172.1 GCA_024763595.1 Bacteroidales bacterium
ATCAAATCTATGAAACAACCTCGTTTATAATCACAACCAATAAATCACCCGCAGAATGGGCCAGGTCCGTTGATGACGAGACACTGGCTACAGCCCTGTTGGACAGGTTGCTATACAAATGCCAGTTGATCCAGCTTCAAGGTAAAAGCTACAGAATGCAAAACCGACAGACAATCTTTTAGTAGTATATGAAGGGTTATAAAAAAATAGAAATACTTTTACCAAGTCACTGCAGTGTTGTTCCCAAATTTACTGCAGTTCATTTTCCCGAAATCAATGCATTTCTTTTTCCTGTTTACGACAATGGTAGTTTTCTTCCATTCTTTTCAATATCCATCAGTATGTTGTATTTCATCAGGAAATGTTACTGCCATTTTTTTAAGTTTTACTTTCAGTCTTACCAAAGGTTTTTGACCACAGTTCCATGGCATTTACCCGGGAGCGGTCAGTGACGGCAATATATTTTTTGAATGAACGGAAATCAACGTGACCTGTCATTGACATGATGACCTCTGGTCTTACTCCATTGATGAGGTTCTGGGTGATGAAAAAGCGCCTACCGTGGTGGCTGCTCATAATTTCATATTTCTTCAAATCTTCTGGAAATTCTTTGTTCCCACGGTAACTGGTCTTCACGAAAGGTTGATGGATGCCGACATGCTTGCACAATTTTTTGATATAATCATTATATTTTTTGTTGCTGATGCTAATGGTTGAGGTATCGAAGTTGCATGCGTTGAGAATGTCCTTTGAGTTATCGTTTAAAGGGATTTGGAGTTTCTGGCGTGTTTTAGTACTATTCATAAATATGTGGTTGTCACGGATATGGTTCTTGCGGATTTTGATGACATCCGAGTACCTCAATCCTGTAGCACATTGAAGAACGAACAACTTTCTCACCTTCTCAAGCCTCTCATTTTCCACCTTGTTTAATAGCAACCTATATTCATCGGGTTCAAGTGTAACCAGAGCAGGAACGGGTTTGCTCCGAATCTTGAATTTCTTGTATGATCTATTCACTGGCAGCCCTCGGTCTTGCTGACCATTTAAGAGGATCCTCAAGGTTTGTAGGTTCTTCAAAATGGTGCTGTCAGCAAAAGGTATCATCTCAACCTCATCGCTATCTTTTACTTACCTTGTAATTGTGAGTGCTGAGAGGCAGTTCTCGAATTTTTCAAAGAAGGTCAGGTCGATTTGACTCAGAGCAATTTTTCCACCACGGTCTTTCTCGAATTCCAATAGATGAGTTTTAAGGGTCTTGAAATCCTTAATGCCGTTTCGGGTCATGGACTTCTCTTTTACGGATAGGAACTCATCATAGATACCAAAGAAGTCCTGTGTGATAGGTGAATATAGTTCCAAATACCGTTGTTTGATTTCGGGTAACTGGAAACGACCCCGTAAAGTTAATTCAGCAATGATTTTATTTACTTTTTCCAGTTCAACCAATAGCGTTTTATTGATGGTGCTATAGTCACTTGATCTGCCACGAATCACGGACTGGCTTTTTGCACTCCAACTTTTTGCTTTGATCTTGATATTGGTTGGAATTCGAACTGTACGTTTTTTTTCGCCACTGCGGGACACACTGCATTCCACGTAAACGGTGCACATTCCTGCCCAGTTTGATTTTGTGGCTTCTATCATTAGTCTTGTGTTCATATCTAACTATATTCTAACTTAGTACATGTAAATATGCGTAAATTGATTAGATAAGGTTTTAATTAAGACTTATATACAGGTGGTTAGCGGGGTTCAGATGATAGAGTTAGAATACGGTCTTCCACCCGGTTGAAAAACAGAACCCCTTGATTTTAAACGGTCAGGGGGTTTACGTTTTATTCTCCGTAGTATTCCCTGATGCAGTAGGCATATTTATGATTTGTGGTGGGTTCGCATATTTATGGCGGGTTACCATATTTTTTGTAGTTTCACTTTCTGTTTGCCTGACGGGCAAGATTTATGCTATATACTTCATAAAATTTTTAAAGATGCAAAAGATAAAATTCGGAATTATCGGACTGGGCCTCATGGGAAGGGAATTTGCAAGTGCAGCTGCCAGATGGCTCCATCTGCCGGGTATGGAAATACAACCTGAGATCGTTGCCATATGTGACACTTCAAAAGCAATGTTCTCCTGGTACGAGGATCATATCCCCACGATTAAACAGCGTGTGACCGATTACAGGGAGTTGCTGGCCAATAAAGAAGTGGAGGCTGTCTACTGTGCGGTTCCCCATCATCTCCACAGGGAGATCTACTGTGCGATTATTGAATCCGGGAAGCACTTGATGGCTGAAAAGCCCTTTGGTATTGACAGGGAGGCTAATGATGCAATCATCCGGTGCATCCAGGACCATCCCGGGGTTTTTGTACGGTGCTCTTCTGAATTTCCTTTTTTCCCGGCAGCACAAAAGATAGGTCATATGATTGATCAGGAAGAATTTGGACAGATCATAGAGGTGAACGGCGGGTTCCTGCACTCCAGTGACATGGATCCTGAAAAGGCGATCAACTGGAAAAGAATGATCGAGTTCAACGGGGAGTACGGGTCCATGGGTGATCTGGGTATGCATGTCTGTCACATTCCCTTCAGGGCCGGCTGGCAGATTCATAATGTGCGGGCCGTTCTTTCCAATATCATCACAGAACGGCCGGATGGTAAAGGAGGAACCGCTGCCTGTAAGACCTGGGATAATGCAACCCTGTTGTGTGAAGCATCGGACAGCAGCGGGTTGTCGCATTTCCCGCTTACACTGAAAACGCAGCGTATTGCTCCCGGGGAGAAGAATACCTGGTATATCGAGATCCTGGGTACCCGGAAATCGGCCCGTTTTTCCACCAAAAATCCAAAACGGTTAAGTATACTGGAGTATAACGGGGGTGAACAGATCTGGCAGCAGATCGATATGGGTCAGGAGACAGCCTTCAAGTCGGTAACCGGGGGGATATTTGAATTTGGCTTTTCTGATGCCATGCTTCAGATGTGGGCAGCGTTTTTATATGAATTGCAGCATGGACAACCGCTTCACAGGTTTGCCGGATGCGCTACGCCTGCCGAAACAGCCATGAGTCACCGCCTCTTTACGGCCGCACTCAAATCATTTGCCGGGAATCGTGTCATTGAATTGTAGCCTATTTAAATCTCAGGCTGTAGAGATCGGCATCTTTCATTACAAAACGCAATCGTACGGTTTTATCCTGTAGCTGTTCCAGTCCCGGGTTTCCCTTCCAGGTAACCTTTTTTTCAATTTCGTTACCGATGAGCTCTGCTGCATTTTCCAGCTCAAAACCAGCCACAGCTGCTCCCTGTTGATCCTGGATCTCCACCTTGATAAAGCCGGCTGCCGATGTTGCAAAATTGAGCAGCAGCGTGTCGCCGGAGAAGCGGAATGGCCTGGTAATCATCTCACCCCCTTTATAAGGTGCCCGGACCGATGTGAAACCATCGATACGTAAAGTATACCTGTGAATATGAGAGGTGGGCTGTGCGTAATTCTGGTTTACATAAAGCGACATTTCTGCGGGACCTGTCTGTACCACGTTCAGTACAGGATAGTTTGAACGTGACACCCAGTTCTGAAGACCGATTCCGGGGCGGAGAAAGCCCTCCATAAAAGTCCGGTCGTATTTATTACCGCCTCTGGATGTCATCAAAACAGCATCGGAGCAATCATGAAAATATTTGGGATTTACATTCAATTCCCGGGCCTGTTCATCTGTGAGTACCTGGCGATCGGGCATAAACCTGGCGGCAGTGGCAATATAAATATGTGGGGCCCTGAAATAGGGATGGGTCTGGTTTGTATATAAATGTTCGTGCGGCGTCTCCCCAAAGTCCATTTGTACAGGATCGCTCCAGTGGATAAAGTCTTTTGAAGTGGTTCTGCTGACCGTTCTGAATCCCTTATATCCATTACCACTCCAGGTGCGGAAATAACAAAGATACATATCTTCACTTTGTGACCAGAAAACAACGTTCTGGGAATCAAAAGCCCCTTTGGTAATCAGGGGTTCGTCCGATACTTTTTTCCAGTGAATTCCATCCGCTGAGACAAACCCTGCCAGTCCGGATGACCCCGTACCGGCCACCGCTTTATACTTCGCTTCCGCAGGAATACCAGGCCTGGTATCCAGGAAAGGGCTGAAATTATGGCTGAAAGGAGCATCATTGGCCAGAATAACATTGTTGTTAAAAGTTCCTGATATTTCATAAATACCGATATCCGGCTTTTCCCAGTTGATGCCATCTTCGGATTCAGCATAGCAGGTTGTTTCGACCGTACTACCATCTTTACCGGCCTGTGGGAGACCCCTGTAATAGAGCCGGTACCGGGAACGCTCTTTGATGATGGTGGAATAACCACAGAAAGGTCCTTCCCACGAATTATCGAAAAGGAGGACCGTGCCTGCATCTTTTGGCTCATGAAGGATGAGTTCAGCTCCTTTTAGCTCTTCAATCAGAAAATGATCCACGAACAGTTCCAGCCGTGAACCAATATTCATGAATGCCTGTCCGGAGCTCCCGGATATTTGCGCATGCACCGGTATCATGGTTAACAGCAGAAACAGCGGAAGGCTCTGTCCGGTTATTTTTCCAATGGTAAATTTCTCTTTCATATTACTTTGATTTTTTGTTTAACACCAGGCGCGGATCAGGCATGCATCCCGCCATCCATCAAGATGTTTTCGCCATTGATGTAAGCCGATGCATCTGAAGCCAGCAGCACAGCAAGTCCTTTGATATCATCGTTATTGGCCATCCGTCCAACGGGGACTTTTTTGTTATAATTCTCCACAAACTGTTTGGGTTGATTATTGAAAAGCCCACCCGGACTGATGCAATTTACACGGATCTTTTTATCTGCCATCATGCGTGCCATGAAGCGGGTTAAATTGATCATTCCTCCCCGGTGGAAGAAATAGTCGGGCGGCATATCACCCATACCGGTCCCTTCATAATTGGAGAGGTCCGGGCCATACATACCCATCATGGAGCTGATATTGACAATACTTCCGCCACCGCCAGCTGCTATCAGGTCGGTCATCTCACGTAGTATATCCATCATACCTGTGGCATTGACACGCATGGATGCTGCAAAATCTTCCAGGGGTGCATGGTAGCCTTTCATGGGCCGGCTGACCGCATTATTGACAAAAACATGCAATACTCCGAATTCTTCCTTTATTTGCTTCTTCAGCTTCATGACTGAATCGTGGTCTGCCTGGTCAACCTGCATGGCATGGACATCCAGACCCGCTGCCCTGAATTTCCCTGCAAGCTTTTTACCTGCCTCCAGGTCCCTGGAAGCAGTTATTACCGTACCATCAGCTTCTGCCAGTCCTTCGACAATACATCTGCCATACAGACCGGCTCCACCGGTAACCAGGATAACTTTGCCTTTTAGACTCAGCAGTTCATTTACATGCATGATTTTTCGTTTAGATGTTTTTTTGCACTATACCAGGCTGATCTTTTTTCCACCGTGCTCAAGACTCGTTTTTGCTCCGATTAATGTACGGATAATATTTTCTGTTTTTTCAAAAGGAAGCCGGGAACGGCCCTCCCGAACAGATTTGGTGAATTCAGCCAGATTCTCTTTAAACATGGCGTAGGAATTGCTGATCTCAACCAGCTGCCAGTTATCACGGCCGAAAAGCGAGAGTTGAAATGTTGCCTTAATATTTTTAAAAAGATGTACGGTAGCAAGCAGTCCGTTCTCAAACCGGATTAGCACAATATCTTTTCCCGACTTGCTGAGATGTTGAACCGAAATTGCCGCCGGGTCATTTAGCAGCGCGAACAGCGCTTCAAGCATGTGCACACCATATTTTACCCAGTCTTTCGTTCCCACCACAGTTACCAGTTCGATCTTTCCCAGTGAAACCATCCCGGTCTTTGCTGTTCGGCATTCGTGCGCGTAACGCATGGAAGAGCAGGACATGATAAATTTCCCGGCGTCATGCTGCCGGTGAAAATAGCCCAGATCTTCCATATTGATGGCCAGTGGTTTGTCAATGAAAACAGGAACGTCAGCATCCAGGAAAGGGGCTGCCATGGTCACATGGTTTTCCGGGTCATCCCGTGCCAGGATGACCGCATCGACGCGGCCGATCATCTCCTCTTTCCGGTCGGCCACATTTTCTATCATAGAAGCCTTTGCAATGTGTTCGGAGATCTGTCTTTCCTGTGTCCATATATGTGTGACACGGGCACCGTCAATACCCAGGGTATCCCTGTTGGCTTCCAGATAGAGCGGGATACCTGCGAAACCACAATGCTCCATCTCTTTTTTGTCGTAATCACCGTTGATGATGGCTGACCATGAATAGGGATGGCCGTTTCCTTCACTCATGCCGATAATGCCCAGTTTTAACATATTCCAAAGGTAAGTTATTGTATGTACGTGCTAATACTGCAATATTTCGTTCGTCCCCTGTTAAACTATCAACAGGATTCGAAAGATAGTAGTCAACCGGAGGCAGCATATAGCCATGAACAGGCCTGGTAAAACCATAAAGCCCAACCTTTTTTTCGATTGCTGCAGGCACAACCTCTTCCGGGTCCTGTTTATTCCAGTTTGCCAAACATGTGATAAGTTTAGTTTCACTTTCAACCATTTCCCGCATACCTTTAATTCTGTCAATATCTCCAGCTTCATTCATTAACCAGTCCACTTCTTTTAAAAGATCAGTGCCAACATACTCTTTACTGGTAACATTGTATGCAGTTAACCAGATAATACAATCCGGCTTCGATTTTTTTGTTATCTCTCTGATCCGTTTCCAGGCCCTGTTAATTGCTTTACGACGAAAATCCAATTCAATTTCATGAGAGATTAATTCTTTTCCAGGAAAAGGTTGGTTCATTAATTCCTGGTACATTTCCTGCTCACAAGGTATCCATCTTAATGGAGGGAGCGGGTCTCTGCCTCCTCCCGGGTTATAAAACCAATCCAGCATAATCCCATCCATATCTGTGTTTTTTATGGCATCCTCAATAGAGGCACACAAATAATCAATA
>JANTFK010000173.1 GCA_024763595.1 Bacteroidales bacterium
TAGCGAGTACCCATAAAATTAACAATAAATCGAAGATTACCGAACGCACAGGCCCGGATAACATCGCCGAACTCTCAGACCCGGTTGATTTCACGCTAAGAGTTCCCCGGGGTTTATTCAATTACCGGGTTACAATATACAATATAACTGCTTCTTTTCTTTTTTGCAATGTATTAGCTTTGCAGTCACCATGAAAGGCGTAATAATTATACTGGGATCACCCAATGATGATAAGGGTAATTTAATGCAAATGGCTGTTGACAGAATTGATAAAGGGATTGAAGAATACAACAAACGCCCGGGATATAAGATCATCGTAACAGGAGGTTTCGGGAAGCATTTTAATACCACAGATAAACCGCATGCCCATTATGCAAAACAGTACCTGGTGGAAAAAGGAGTGGCTGAGCATGATATTCTGGCACTGGTTGAAAGCCGGTTTACCATGGAAGATGCAACCCTTTCCAAACCGGTAGCAGATCAATACCGGGCAAAGGCACTCGTCATTGTAAGCTCAGATTTTCACATACCCAGGGTAAGCTATATTTTCCGGCATGTGTTCCGGGGTTATCACCTCTCATATTCCGAAGTTCCGACACATTGCTCCCCTGAACAGTATCACAAACTGCTGCAGCATGAGGCAGAAGCGCTGGATAAAATGAAACGGGACGGTTTTACCGGTTACTGATCTTGTTTAACGCTTTCTATTTCGATCCAGAAAGGCAGTATCTGTTTCCGTTTCACCAGATATACAGGAATTAGCCCGCCCTCCAGATTGGGCAGGGACACATTGTTCATTTCAATTACGTCAACACCTGACTGATCATGGCTTTTCTGGTGAACGATCCCGTTTGTTTCGAGTAACATCCTTCCACCGGCTTCCACCGGTTTGATAAATTTAAACCTGAAATTATAGGTGCCCTGACTGATGCGAACATTCCATTTCCCGTATATCTCCTCCTGTGCCCATATGCCCCGCTGGCCTCCTGCATCGTTCCGGTTCAGGATGACCGGGTTCTCGTTATGATTGCCAATTTCTATAAGGGGAGGGTTGGTGAGGTTGTCTGAGGCAATCACTTCCCGGTATATTTTGTCAAGCTCCTGCCTGAGGGTGATGGCAACGGCTTCATGGCCCCGTATAATATTCTGTTGTTCAAAGGGGTCCTGTTCCATATTGAACAGTTCAAAACCGGTGATACCGGCATCATAATCGGTGTTCCCCACCAGTTTATACCGGCCCTTCCGGAGAGCTATATTATGGTATAGTTCCGGGTAGCGCCTGGTCCAGTAAAAAAACAGAGGCCTTTCTTCCCAATCCTGCTCATGGCCCATCAACAGTGGCAGCAGGTTTTTCCCGTCAATCTGTTTTGCTTCCGGCAGTTCAACATGGCATATCTGTGCCAGTGTTGGCAGGATATCGATATGTGCGGCAACAGTTTCAATGTCCCGGTTTCCATCCAGTAGCGATGGGTATCTCATGTAGCAGGGAACCCTTACCCCGCCCTGGTAGACGCTTCCCTTTCGTCCACGCATTCCTCCCACAAACCGGGGCTGTTGTGGCCCGTTATCAGTCAGGAAGATAACCAGGGTCTTTTCTCTCAGGTTCAGATCATCAATTTTTTTCAGTAAAACGCCTGTATTATCATCAATATTGGTAACCATGGCGTACACTCTTCGTGCAGCTTCCTTCTCCTTATCCCCCATGAACGGAAAGGGTTTATTATCCTTTTCAAATCCGGTTGCCGGGTCAATATCCCGGTATAAACGGTAATATTCATCAGGCACCTGCAGGGGAGTATGGGGGGCATTAAAGGAGAGATAGCAGAAGAATGGTACATCCCGGTTTCTTTCAATAAACCGGATGGCCTCCCGGGTGAATATATCTGTACAGTATCCCTTGTACGCCTTTTTCTTTCCATTGTGCCAGAGTACCGGGTCGAAATAGGAGCTATCCCCCCTGAAATAATTGGTTATGTCGCCCACCTGTCCCATTCCACCTGCCAGGTGAACCACAGACTCATCAAATCCCTGCTCCATGGGCCTGGAGGGATAGTTATCCCCCAGGTGCCATTTGCCAAATATGCCTGTGGCGTAGTTGGCCTGTTTCAACATCTCCGCAATGGTAATCTCATTGGATGCCATGATAGCCCCGCCATTATAGGTATCCCTGACCCCTGTCCTCAGGCTGTAGCGCCCTGTCATTAAACTGGAGCGGGTAGGGGCGCATACAGGGGAAACATAGAAATTATTCAACCTGACACTCTCTGCTGCCAGCTGGTTAAGCACCGGTGTTTGAATATGCGGATTGCCATTGAACCCCAGGTCTCCGTAACCCTGGTCATCGGTCAGGATAATGATCACGTTGGGGTGTTCCCGCATTTGCGCATAACTCTGGAAGGTTAAAAACGGGGCCACGATGACAAGCCCGGTTAGCAGGTATCTGATTTTCATAGCAGTGCCCGATAAAAGTGCAAACTGTTTAATAGATGAACGGAATTAACATCTTTGTCTTTTTGGCATAATCGTCATACGCCTTTCCATATTTATGTTTCAGGTAGCTGTCTAATTTCGGGGCATTGAAAAAAGCAAAAAAGAAAAACAGTAAAACAGGGAAAATAATTGCGTACCAGTTCCTGGTGATCATGGCATAGGCAGTGACCCACAATACGTCTCCGAAATAGTTAATGTGCCGGGAATATTTAAAGAAGCCACCGGTATAAATCTTCCCGGTATTCTCCGGCCGCTTTTTCCACCTGTCCCTTAAAATCTCACTACCGCTGTTCAAAACACAACCCGCGACAAACAGTGCCATGGCAAAATAATCGAGACCGTCGATGGAAGTGGTTGCCGGTAAAACAAAGAGTGAAAATCCCACAAAGTAAAGAGCAAAAGCAAAAGGTACACTGAAACTCTCTTCCCAGGGTATTCTCCTTTTCAGCAGGAAGATCATGGTATAGGCAATCCGGAAAAAGGTGATGATATTAAAACCAAAAATGATCACTCTCCTGGTTGAATCTCCTGTAGCATTTTGAATATGCAGATGTTCTTCACAAAAATCCCCGCCGTTTTGGAATAAAATCCAGTAAGATAGCCAGATAAACAGGATCTCCAACAGATGAATAATGATCTTCTGCGGGATACTTTTACCCGTTTGTCCGTACAGATCCATGATAAAGTGTTATTCAGCGTTTTTAAATGCTTTTTTTCCGGCGAAACTTGCTGCTTTCCCCAATTCATTTTCAATGCGCATCAGTTGATTGAACTTTTCTATACGTTCTCCCCGGCAACCGCTGCCTGTTTTAAGGTGCCCTGCATTAATACCTACCGTCAGATCTGCTATAAAACTATCTACTGTTTCACCGCTCCTGTGAGAGACAAAACAATTGTATGAATTTTTATATGCAAGTTCAATCGTTTCCAGTGTCTCAGTAACAGTGCCTATCTGGTTCAGTTTGATCAGGATAGAATTTGCCACACCTCTGTTGATACCTTCTGCCAGTATGGCTTTATTGGTGCAAAACAGATCATCGCCCACAATTTCAATTCTTTTCCCGATTACATCTGTAAGATTTTTCCATCCTTCCCAATCATTTTCAGCCAGGCCATCTTCCAGCAAAACGATCGGATACTGATTCACCCAGCTTTCCCAGAGTTTTACCATTTCATCACTGGAAACCAGTTTTTTTGAACTTTTGAAAAACTTATATTTCCCCTCTTCCCACATTTCGCTGGCAGCAGGATCAAGGCAGATACTTACTTCTTCCCCCGGCTTATATCCGGCCTTAGTTACTCCTTCCAGGATCATCTCAACGGCCTGCTCATTTGATTTTAGATCGGGAGCAAATCCTCCTTCATCACCAACGCCCGTGCTTAACCCTTTTGATTTCAAGACTGATTTTAATGAATGAAAAACTTCTTCACCCATGCGAATGGCTTCTTTAAATGACGGGGCATGGTGAGGGGCGATCATGAATTCCTGAAAATCCACTGTATTGTCTGCATGCTTGCCGCCATTGATGACATTCATACAGGGCACAGGCATCAGGTGGGCATTGCTTCCTCCTAAATACTGGTATAAAGGAATGTTTGCGCTGAGTGCTTTTGCACGGGCAAAAGCCATGGAAACGCCCAGTATGGCATTTGCCCCCAGTTTGGCCTTGTTGTTGGTACCATCCAGTTCAATTAAAAAATAATCAAGCTCCCGCTGGTTGGTGAACGCTCTGTTTTTAATTTCACCGGCAATCATAGCATTGACATTATTAACGGCCTTTAAAACACCTTTGCCACCATAACGTTGCTGATCACCATCCCGCAATTCTGTTGCTTCCCGCTCGCCCGTTGATGCTCCGCTTGGGACCATGGCACGGGAAACCGTTCCATCCTCCAGTTTCAGGTTTACTTCAACAGTCGGGTTTCCTCTTGAATCGAGTATTTCGATGGCTTCAATTTGTTGAATTCTCATAATGTTAGTCCTCCAGATATTAAATGCAATTAAATTTGAATTTACCCATTTTTACTGATCTCTTCAAGTTTTTTGGTATCAATCAACCTGATGTGTTTACCGTTGACTTCAATAATCCCGTCCTGATCCAGTTCCGACAGCATACGGCTCACTGTTTCACGGGATGTACAAATCAGGTCAGCCAGTTCATTTCGACTGAGGGGAAGATCAAACTCGCCGGAATGATATATGGTATTGGCCATGTATAGCAAATTAACAGCCAGTCGGCCGAAAATCTGGTTTTGCACAAGTGTTACACAACGGTGAAATTGCTCCAGCTCATTTTTGCAAAGTTCAACAATGATCTCATAAGAAAATTCAGTATTTAAACGGAGAAGGCTTTTAAAAGCCCCGAGATCTATAAAACATACGGTTGTTGGTTCAAGTGCCACAGCCGAATAATGATTGATCTTATCACCCATGGTAGTGGGAACGCCAAGATAACATGGCGCTTTTTTGAGCCTTAAGATCTGTTTTCGCTGAGGACCCTGCATGATAATTTTTACCAGCCCTTTTTGAAGATATATGATGTTCGAAGACAATGCATCCTGTTTGAAAAGGGTTTCCCCTCTCTCAAATGCAACTTCCACACAGTTTTGCCCTAATAACTCCAACTCATTGTCAATCAGACTCTCAGCGGCTTTTGATTTAATCAAACAGGCCGAACAACTTCTGTTTTCCATGTTATAATTGTTTCATTGAATGTAATGAATTATGTGATGCAAATCACATAATTGAGCAAGTAACCTCACAGCAAATGTGTGGAATGTTGTTGAAACTGACCGTATAATTGTACTGTTAAATAATTAACAATCATTCAATTTTAATTGATAGGAGATTTCATCATGGCAAACAAGAAACTAACATTAGCACTGTTTTCCGGTAGCGTTGACAAATTAACAGCAGCCGGTGTAATTCTTGGAGGAGCAGCTGCTGAAGACATGGATGTGGACATTTATGTACTGCTCCAGGCTGCCTTCGCATTTAAAAAGGAAAATGCAATGGTTAACGACCGCGTTGCGGAAATTACCGATAAAAAGGATGATTTTCTGGCTTCGCTTGACCGTCTGAATACTCCGCACTGGACCGAAGCTTTTAAAACAGCCAAAGAAATGACCAATGTGACGATTCACATTTGCGGTTTTGCAGGCAAGGTATGGCACGGTGAAAAGCTGGACGATTTTATTGATCTGGCAGATGATATTTGCGGTATTGGCGAATACATGGCATCTGCTGAGTCCGCCGATATCAACCTGTTTATTTAACCTTTAAAAACGAGATCATGAATACAGATGAATTAACATCCATTCACGTTGACAAATCAATTGATGCCCGCGGAACTTCCTGTCCCGGTCCGTTGCTGGCCGCAAAAAAAGCGATTGGCCAGATTGAAAAAGGAGAGGTCATGGAGGTTCTTTCGGCAGACGAAGGTACCAAACGGGATATTCCCAAATGGTGCCAGAAGAAAGGATTCGAATACCTGGGGACCATTGAAGAATCAGGTTATTTTAAAATTCTGTTAAGGAAATAGAGATGGTAGGTGGAAGAGTCAGTAGTAGTCCCAGGATACTGGTTTTGTCAACTGAAAAAATTTCTGACCCGGCCATTGACATGGCAGGCTTATTGAAATTACATTATCCACCAACAGTTTATACGATTTCTGTCCCCTGTTCAAGTGCTATCAAACCACGATGGATTTTACACGCACTTGAACAGGGTTTCGATGGTGTTTTCATTGCTGCCGATGGTACCGACTGCCCTTACGGTGAATCGTGTACCGAAAAAACAGGTCAGCTCGTCAGCCGGACCATGGAGGTGATGAAAGAAAAAGGAATCGATCCGGCACGACTGAAAATGGCTGCCATATGTTCTGTGTGCAGTGAGCCATTTGTAAAACATGTAAAAAGCTTTACCGAGTATTTAAGTAAATCATCAGATTAACATGCATCCGGAGAAATCAAATCAAGTATTGGAATTCGATGTCCTGGTTATTGGTGGGGGCATTGCAGGCGGCGAATCGGCATTGAACCTGGCTGATGTGGGATATAAAGTCCTGCTGGTAGAAAAGGAATTGTCCATAGGAGGAAAAATGATCCTGCTCAGTAAGGTGTTCCCCACGCTCGATTGTGCGGCCTGTATTACCACACCGAAAGTATCGGAGATTGCCAGGC
This sequence comes from Bacteroidales bacterium, assembly GCA_024763595.1. Classification (GTDB taxonomy): domain Bacteria; phylum Bacteroidota; class Bacteroidia; order Bacteroidales. The sequence goes on from JANTFK010000173.1 coordinate 6,673, forward strand.
ACCCCAATATTACCATTTTTACCGGTGCCGAAACTCAAAAAATAACCAAAAAGGGTGAACATCAATTTGAAGCAGTGGTCATACAAAAGCCGCGTTATGTGCATGTGGATGATTGCACAGGTTGCCAGCTCTGTGAAGAAGCCTGTCCGGTTAGTGTATCCGACCAGTATCAATATGATCTGGTGGGAAGAAAAGCGGCGTATATACCCTTTAGCATTGCCAGTCCGCGTGCTGCAGCCATCGACATCGACAACTGTACACTTTGCGGTGCCTGCGAACGAGTCTGTCCAACCGGGTGCATCGATTTTACACAGGAGGAGGAACA
>JANTFK010000174.1 GCA_024763595.1 Bacteroidales bacterium
CTTGGTAACAAATGTGAAACCATTGGACATGTCCCTGAATGCAACCAGCCTGTAACTCTTTGGATGTATATCTTTTTTCATCGTTCTGTTATTTTCTGAATCAGCGCTTTTTTAAAACGGTTTGCAAAGATAAAAATGTTTGCCGGAAGTTCAAAATAATTAAATCAATTATATTTTGGCAGTTTTGATTCATCCACAGCCTCTTCCATAAACCGCCGGAACGGAATATTTTGATCGAACAGGTACCGGTATGTGTGGTGTGTTTTGGTGTGCCGGGCTCCGGTAGCCTGGTAAAGCCCGATCATCTTGGGATTGAAATCACCCACCCATGACAGTTCGAAATGGCGGTAATGGGGTTTGTGCTCCATCACCTGCTTCATCTGGTAAAAGATTCCCGATTCCACCCCCGAGTTCTGAAATTTGGGGACCACCCCGGCTGCTGTCCCCCGTGCCCTGGTGATGGTGTGCGTTCGTTTCAGGTAGAGGAATTTCAGCTTGTTAACCAGGTGGAGTTTCCCGTTCAGGTGCCGGAAGATCTGGTTTGCATCGGGCAGGAACATAAAGAAAGCGACGGGTTTGCCGTTGAAATAGGCGAACCAGATCAGTTCCGGATCCATGATATTTTTAATCTTCCGCATCTCATCATAGAGGGAAGAAGGATCCATGGGGGTATAATCCTTACGGAAAGGGCTCCATGCCTGGTTATAGATGGCCACCGTATCGTCCACGAACCTGGCGGCCTGTTTCATATCAAAGTGTTTGAATGAATAGCCCTCACGGTTGTTGATCCATTTTGCAATTTTCCAGAAACGCTCCGGAAACGGTTTGTCCAGATCCAGCTGAAAGGAGAATTGTCTGTAATAGCGTTGGAAGCCATATTCCTCAAATAACCCCTGGTAATAGGGCGGGTTGTATGTCATGCCAATGGCCGGGGGTATAAATCCGTGAACCAGGCAGCCCCAGTTGGTATCATTCTCGCCAAAGTTGATGGGGCCTGTCATGGCTTCATACCCGTTCTGGGCCAGCCACGATTTTGCTGTATCAAACAGGGAGAATGCCACCTGACTGTCATTTATACACTCAAAAAATCCGCAACCACCACTCTTCACATAGTCGGCTTCATCCTTGTCCCTGTCATAAAAAGCCGCTATTCTTCCCACAACTTCTCCCAGGTCATTGAGAGCGATCCACCGGATGGCGTCACCGTGACTGAAATAGGGGTTCACCTGGCGGTCAAACGCTTTTTTTACTTCACTGCGGAAGGGCATCACAAAATTGGGATCAGTGCGGTAAAGCTTCCCGGGTAGATCCATGAAGGCGCGTTCCGTTTGCCTGTTTTCAACCGCCACAATACGCATCATGCTGTCATTAGTTGGTTTCAGTTGTTGTCCAGGGAGAACCAATTGTTCATCATTCTCTCTTCCAGCGACTCCTGCTTGTGTGAGTGATGAACGAATTCGTTGTTATTTGAAATATGAAGATAGTCCTTTGCCCATTCCCTGTGATGTATGGTGATCTCACTGACTGCATGAAGTACATGGCGGACCTCTTTGTCTGTCATGGTAGGATGAAGTGACCACCTCACCCAGCCCGGCTTCTCGGACAGGTCTCCATGGTTGATCTTTTCCGTGATCTCCTGTGACTTGTCATGGGTTACCTCCAGCAGGAAGTGCCCGTAGGTCCCGGCACAGGCACAACCTCCGCGTGTCTGGATGCCAAACCGGTCGTTGAGTAGTTTCACGAACAGGTTAAAATGGATATCAGGATGATAAAATGAGATCACCCCCAGACGGTCATCCACATTGTTGGCCAGGATCCGGATCTCATCAATGCTCCTCAGACCGGGCAACGCAATATCCAGCAACTCTTTCTCACGCTGCATGATATTCTCCACCCCCATCCGGGACTTGAGCTCTATGGCCAGTGCAGCCCTGATGGATTGTAAAAATCCGGGTGTTCCCCCATCTTCCCGTACTTCAATATCGTCCACATATTTGTATTTGCCCCAGGGATTGGTCCAGTCCACCGTTCCTCCTCCCGGATGGTCGGGTACCTCCGCCGTGTACATGGCCTTGTCAAAGATCAGGACACCCGATGAGCCGGGTCCGCCCAGGAACTTATGGGGCGAAAAGAAGATCGCATCCAGTTTCTCCATGGGATCTTTGGGATGCATGTTCATCTCCATATAGGGAGCACTGGCTGCATAATCAATAAACACAAGTCCTCCGTACTCATGCATCAGCCTGGCCATTTTGTAATAGGGCGTTTTCGCCCCGGTTACATTGGAACAGGCAGTGAAGGATCCGATTTTGAAATTCCGGTCTTTGTACTGCTCCAGCTTGGAGCGCAGATCTTCCAGATCCACCATGAGCTCGCCATCGGGTTCGATCATCACCACATCGGCGATGGTTTCGAACCAGGCAGTGTGATTGGAGTGGTGCTCCATATGGGTAATAAACACCACAGGGCGGTCGCCCTGCTTCACACAGTACCCCTCCTTGCCCCCGCATCCTTTCAGGCTGAGGATACGCATCAGTTTATTAATTACAGCGGTCATGCCATGCCCCGCTGTGATGATCACATCATTGGGACCGGCATTCACGTGTTGCTTGATCAGCTGGTGGGACTGGTGGTACGCCCTGGTCATCAGCGTACCGGTCAGTGTGGTTTCCGTATGGGTATTGGCCACATAAGGGCCGAACCGGGTCAGTAATTTTTGTTCAATGGGTTCATAGAGCCGTCCGCTTGCGATCCAGTCGGCATACAAAATGCGCTGGGTCCCGTAAGGTGATTCAAATGTGGTATTATTCCCGATAATACCTTCCCTGAACGGCTCGAAATATTTCTCCAGTTCACCCATAAACAATCAGCTATTTAATCCTCCCGGTTAATCTCTGCCGGAGAACCGGGCCAGTAATCTCAGGAACTCGATGTAGAGCCAGATCAGTGTCACCATTAATCCAAAGGCACCGTACCATTCCATATATTTGGGGGCTGCCATTTGGGAGCCTTTTTCTATAAAGTCGAAATCCATGATCAGGTTCAGGGCGGCAATCACAATAATGACCAGGTTGACCAGGATCCCCAGCGGCCCTGCGGAGTAAATAAAGCCCACCGGCATGCCAAAGAGGCTCATGATCCAGCTGATCATGTAGGCAAAGAAAACGGCACCGGTGGCCATCATGACACCCCTTCTGAACCTGGGAGTGGCCCGGATACGGCCCGACCTGTACAGGAAAAGCATGGTAAAAAGTGTACCTATGGTCAGCAGTACCGCCTGAAAAGCCACTCCGGGATATGCTGCATTGATAATGGCGCTGATAGCCCCCAGGAAAAGTCCTTCAAGGATGGCGTAAACAGGTGCCGTGAACGGGGATGATTTGGGACTGAAAACAGTTACCAGGGCCATGATGAATCCACCGATGGCACCGGCAATGGCAAAGGTGCCTGCAATGGCCGGATTGGAACCCATCACCATCTTCCAGGTATAGGATGCCGCAGCAATAACCAGCAACAGCATCAGCCCTGTTTTATTAATGGTTCCGTTGATGGTCATCACTCCACTGTCTGTGGATACCGCAGCCGCTTTATCAAAGATCCGCCCTGACATGACAGGGTTTGAGGATCGCATCGCTCTCATATTATTCTACTTTTGTGTCAAATATATGTTTTTTTCCCATGACAGGTTTGTTCAAATCATATGCCATTTCATAGTGGCGGCCCAAATCTGACAGAATTGCCGTTTAATGTTTATTTTTGATCATGTTTGAGGCCCTTGATAATATCCGGAAGAGTGAATTTTTTAAAAATGTGGCCACCCTCATTTCCGGAACCACTTTGGCCCAGGCCTTCTCTGTACTGATATATCTGGTCCTCAGTAAAATCTACACAGAAGAGGATTTTGGTGTATTCGGCCTCTACATGAATATCCTGAATATTACCATCATCTTCTCTACCGCGAAATATGAACTGGCCATTCTTCTTCCAAAAAGTGAGAAGGAAGCGGTCAATCTCCTGGGGTTATCCGGATTGATAAGCGTTACGGTGAGCATGCTCCTGCTGATCCTTGTGATCTTTTTCAATGGTCCTGTCTCCGGTTGGCTTGGTAGTGGGGAGATCTCTGCCTGGCTCTATTATATCCCGCTTTCCACGCTGTTGGTGGGACTCTTTACGGCATTCCGGAACTACTCAAACAGGGAAAAGAGGTACAAACTGATTGCCGGTGCCAATATCGGTCAGAGCCTGGGGAACTCGCTCATGAAGCTGGGTCTGGGCCTTTTGATCGCGGGGGCAGCCGGACTTATCTTCGGCGTAATCTTCGGACAGCTGATCGGCTTCCTTGTGTTTTTTACCATACATTTCCGTACCAACCGGTTCAAAACAGGATGGCTGAAATTCTCTGAGATGAGAAGGCTGGGAAAGCAGTACAGCCTCTTTCCCCGTTACAACATGTGGCAGGGTCTGGTCAACAACCTGTCGGGGGCGCTTCCGGTATTTATGCTGAGTTCCTATTTTTCCACCGCCACTGCCGGGATCTACACATTCGGGTATATGATCCTCTACCGGCCCGTAAACCTTGTGGCCAATGCCTTTTACCAGGTGATGTTCCAGCGTTTTTCGGAAAGAAAGAACAGAGAGGAACCCCTGCTCCCGGAAGTGAAGATGTTCCTGTGGAGATCGCTGCAGGTGTTAGTGATCCCGTTCATTGTTTTCGGCATATTTGCTCCTGAAATATTCGGGTTTCTTTTTGGCGAGAAGTGGATCGAGGCCGGCAGGTATGCCCAGATTATCCTTCCCTGGATCTTTATGGTAAGCCTGGTCATGCCCCTCTCATTTATTCCTGACCTTTATAAGAAGCAGCGGGTCGCCATGATCATCGATATCATCAAACTGGTTGCCCGTCTGGCAGGACTGGCCATTGGGGTGGTAACAGAAAATGTCTATATTGGTCTGGCATTGTACAGTGGACTGAGTGTCCTGTCAATCGGGTACAGCCTGCTCTGGTACATTCGGTTAATGAAAAGGCATGAATAAAATCGGAACCGCCCTCAGGGCCCTCTGGTGGATCGCCCGTAAGCCGGTCCTGTTGAACCGGGTACTTACCTATGAAGATAACTGGAAGAGTTATGTGAACCGGAAATTCGGGCTGCCCCAGGGCCTGCCGGTAACCGGAATGGATCAGCTGATCGGGAAGAATACCCTCTCATTGGGGCCCATGACTTTCCTGGATGGTGGATCCCTCCCCACCGATATGATGCTGTTGGCCGGGCTGGCCGAAGGGATCAGGGATTGTTCCTATTTCGAGATCGGCACCTGGAGGGGCGAGAGTGTCGCCACCGTTTCTTCCAGGGCGAAAACGTGCCATACCCTGTCGCTCACGGATGAAGAGATGCGTGCCATGGGAATGCATGAAACAACCATCCGCTCCCATCGCCTCTTTTCCGAAAAACTGGAGAATGTAACACACCTGCGGGGCGATTCCAGGAAATTTGATTTTGCTGCCCTGGATCAGCAATTCGATCTTATTTTTATTGACGGGGCACATCAGTACGAAGTGGTTAAAAGCGATACACAAAATGTCTTTAAGCACCTGGTCCATGAAAACAGTGTGGTGGTATGGCATGATTATGGCCATCATCCTGACAAGGTACGTTTTGAGGTAATGGCTGCCATACTCGATGGCGCGGGACCGGAGCGGGCCGGCCGTATCTATCATGTGGGGCATACCAAGTCGGCCATCTTTACCGGTAAGAAGCATCTTGCCAGGGAACCCGGTTTCCCGGTTATACCCGAAGAGTACTATACATTTGAGCTTTCCAGAAAAAAGTTATAATCTTCAATGACCGGATAACCATACCTCAGGCAATGGAAAAAAAGAGACGCATACTGATCATTCCCTCCTGGTACCCGCCCGATGGCGGTTATTTTTTCAAGGAGCACAGTGAAGCCATTCACGACCTGGGATGGCAGGTGGATGTACTGGTAAACCGCCTGGTAGGAGTCCGGAAACTGATACAGGCCGGGCCTTCGGCCCTCAGGGGATACAGGGCAGGGGATGAAAATGGCCTGCGGGTTATCCGGTCGTTATATCTGAAGGTGCCGGGAAACGAGCAGTACAATATCCGGCACTGGGCCGGTGCCACTAAGCGGATGTATCAGCGCTATGAAAGGCAATTTGGGAGGCCCGATCTGATCCTGGCGCACAGTGTGACCTGGGCCGGGTACGCTGCCTCGCTGATTCATGATCTCTCCGGAATCCCTTACCTGGTGGTGGAACACAGGAGCTTTTTTGTCTGGAGCACGGAAAAGGCACGCCATATGGTGAAACCCTATTATCTGCCCTTTTTTGAAAAGGCCTATTCGGGGTGCCACAAACTGGTCCTGGTTTCGGGAAGTCTGCTGAAGGGATTGAAGAAGCTGATGCCATGGATCGAAGAGAAGACCATTACGATCCCCAACATGATCAGGGAAGATATGTTTTTGCCGCCGGAGCGGCCGCGCAGTACGGAACCATTTACTTTTTTATGGGCAGGACGACTGGAACATGTGAAAGGAGTGGACCTGCTGCTGAAAGCGGCCCGGCAGCTCAGGGAGCATACCGGCACCCCGTTTTCGGTCCGGCTGGCCGGTAAAGGTTCACTGAGGGAAACACTGGGCCGGCAGGCTGAAGAACTGGGTGTGACTGACCTGGTCCATTTTCTGGGCAGGTTATCCCGGGATGAGATGGAAAAGGAGATGCAAAATGCCAACTGTTTTGTGCTGCCCACCCGGTATGAGGCTTTCGGGGTTGTGCTGATTGAGGCCATGGCCTCAGGGTTGCAGGTCATTGCCACCCGTTCAGGTGGCCCTGAAATGATTATCACGTCGGAGAACGGATTACTGGTGGATGTGGACAATGTGGATCAACTGGCCGGTGCCATGGAGACGATGATGAAAAACCATACACAATATGCTGCCGGGAAAATCAGAAGTACCACGCTGGAACGATATGGTC
>JANTFK010000175.1 GCA_024763595.1 Bacteroidales bacterium
GATACCCTGGTGGAAGAGGCCGGAAAAATAGAGGGAACCATCGGCAGCCGGATGACTGGAGCCGGCTTTGGAGGATGTACCGTCAGCATTGTTGAGGCTGATGCCGTGGAAACCTTTATTCGTGAGGTGGGTAAAGGATATGCGGAAAGAACCGGCCTGAAGGCTGATTTTTACGTGGCTGAGATTGGCGATGGCTCCAGGCAGATTTACTGAGCTGCTGTCTGCTCTCTTATCTGACCCTGAGTTCGGTGGCCAGCAACCGGGACCGATCGGATGAAGGTCCCACCAGAATTTCAAACAACCCGGGTTCCACCACATACTCACCTGCACCGGTATCATACCAGGCCATCTCTTCAGGCCCCAGTGTCATGGTAACCACGATGGTCTGGCCCGCTTTGATAAATACCCTTTCAAAACCCCTGAGATCCATGCGCGGGCGTTTTACCTCCGATTCCACGTCACGCAGGTAGAGTTGCACCACCTCCTCTCCGTCCACAGGTCCCAGGTTGGAAACATCCACACTTACCGTGAGTGAATCACCCTGCGGAATCTCTTTCTTCTCCAGTATCAGGTTATCATAATGAAACGTTGTATAGCTCAACCCGTGACCGAAGGGATAGAGCACCTCACCGTCAAAATACCTGTATGTGCGGCCATCCATATCATACGATTCAAAAGGAGGCAGATCCCTTACCGAACGGTAAAAAGTAACCGGCAGCCTCCCGGCCGGGTTATAATCCCCAAAAAGCACATCTGCCACTGCAGTTCCGGCTGCTTCTCCCCCGTACCATGCCTGAACAATGGCGGGAAGTGTTTCATGCGCACGGTTGATGGAGACAGCCGAACCGGTCATAAGGACAAGTGTTACCGGTTTACCGGTTGCCGCAATCCTGCGGATCAGGTTGCGCTGCACCGCTGGAAGATCCAGCGAGGTCCGGTCGCCTGCAAGAAATCCTTCCAGTTCCAGTCCCCGCATCTCCTCCCCTTCCAGCCGTGGACTCAATCCCATCACAAGCACCACATGATCGGCCCAGTTGGCCGCCTGGAGCGCTTCCCACATGAGCGGCTGATCCGGCTCCTCCCAGTGAAGTGTACATCCGGCATCTCCATGGTAGTCCGCCATCACCACCCTGACCGGATACGCTTTTCCGGCCTGAAGCTCCACCTGCCTGTAGGTTTTGACGGGGACGTGTATATTATCCATGGTGATGAGGGTGTCGCCATCAAAGATAAAGGTGTAAAACTTCCCCTCCACCCCAATGGCATGCCTCCCGCTGCGGCGCGGTACCAGGTAGCCGCTCCACTCCACCGAATAATGATCATCGGTTAATCTGTCATCCGGTGCCGTACCGTCCCACCAGAAACAGTCTATTACCGGTTCGGTCTTTTTCAGTACCGGTTCCCCCGTTCCCTCCAGGTTAGCATAGTAGCCGGCACGAAGTCCGTGGACAGTCTGCTCCCGGTCGGTGAAGAGCCGGCCGGCAGGCACGGGTAGCAGGAAAGGTAATCCTGCATGGTGAGGAGAGCCCTGTGCATACCTCACTTCAGCCCCGGCGCCCAGTTTGGACCTGATTCCCTCAAATACGGTGACCGGGTTGACCGGGGTGCCATTGTAGTTGCCATTCTGTACATCTGCATTGTTTGCATTGGGTCCGATCACAGCAACTTTTTTCAGTTTTTTACTCAAAGGGAGGGCATGGTTGTCATTTTTCAGCAACACAATCGATTTTCTGGCCATCTCAAGGGCCAGCTGCCGGTGTTCAGGAGAGGAAACAATGTCAACCGGCAGGCCGGACCACGGCACCATCTCAGGCGGATCAAACATGCCCAGTTTCATACGGGCCATCATCAAACGTTTCACTGACACATCCAGGTCGGTTTCATTTACCAGTCCCTGCTCCACAGCCTTTACCAGCAACCTGTACTGCGTTCCGCAGTTCAGGTCCGTCCCGGATGAAACCCCCATTGCAGCGGCTTCTTCAGCACTCTTCACTACCCGGTGCCCTGAATAAAAGTCATGAATGGCCCCGCAATCGGACACGATATACCCCTGAAATCCAAGTTCACCCCGTAATAATTCTTCTTCCAGCGGAATGCTGCCACAGCAGGGTTTGCCCCTGAAACGGTTATAGGCACACATGACAGCGTATACATGCCCCTCTGTAACTGTCTTTCTAAATGCCGGAAGGTAGGTGTCGCGGAAATCCCGTTCACTGACTACCGCATCAAATCCATGCCGCAACGGCTCCGGTCCGCTGTGGACAGCATAGTGTTTGGATGTGGCCACCACCTTCAGGTAACGGGGATCATCGCCCTGCAATCCCCGGATAAACTGTACACCCATTTCACCGGTCAGGTAGGGATCCTCCCCATAGGTCTCATGGCCCCTGCCCCACCTGGGATCCCTGAATATGTTGATGTTGGGCGACCAGAAGGTCAATCCCTGGTACATGCCCCGTTTATCCCTGGAGATGAAATCATTGTATTTAGCCCTTGCTTCATCGGAGGTGACTGTGGCCATCCGGAACATCATATCCCTGTCGAATGTGGCCGCTATCCCGATAGCCTGGGGAAAGACCGTTGCCCTGCCGGCCCTGGCTACTCCGTGAAGAGATTCGTTCCACCAGTTATAACGGGGAATTCCCAGGTGTTCGATGGCATCGGCAGAATTAGTCAGCTGGCTTACCTTTTCTTCAGGGGTCATTCTGGATACCAGGTCTTCCACCCTGGTTGCAAAATCAAGCCTGGTATCCTGATAAGGATAACGAACCCTGTGGTCACAAGAAACGGGACAAAGCGAAAAAACGGCAAGAAACAGAAATACGAAACGCATGATTACAGCAATTGGACCCCGTTACCGGGGAGCGACTTTAACAATATATTCTTTATAGGTTTTATCCAGGCCCGACATCACCAGTACGTAAGTACCGGCAGCCAGGGCAGAGAGATTCAGGGATGCAGGATTCGCCATATCTTCATACCGTGCGATTTCCTGTCCGCTCATATTGGTAATGGAAATCTGGTCGATACGTGACGCATTGAAGAAATGAATCACCAACTCCCCGGTTACCGGATTGGGTCCGTAGGTAAACACATTTTCAGTGTTTTGCTCATGAATCACCCTTGCATTCTTCAGGAGGATGTTATCCGGGTCAAAATATACCGTCTCCACCTCCCCTCCGGCCGGCAGCGTATATTGCTGGACAGCTTCATCCTGCTGCAGACGGTATCGCATGGTTGTGCCATCGGTATACAGCACTTCCAGGTCAAACGGCGTACGGAAGAAGGGTGTGATCGCAGGTGCGGTGGACAGCTGCTCAAGTTGCAGGTACAGGGAGTCCGACAACCGGGTCCAGTGGAGTGAAAACCGGGGATACCCCTCCCCGTAATACCACTGATCAAAAAAACAGGAGAAGTCCATTCCGCTTTCCGATTCCAGAATATCCTGAAAATCTTTACCGGTGGCCAGACCGTTCCCGTACCGCTTCAGGTATTTTCCAAGTATCCCGAAAAACAGGTCATCATCGTTCAGATGATACCGGATCATATGAAGCAGAATGGCCCCTTTCTTATAGGTTAGCCCGTAATCAAACAAACGGTATGGATCCTCCACCAGCTCCTCCGGAACATATACAGAACCCTCCCGCTCCTGCAGTGCAATATTCATGGCATTATCCATCCAGTCGTCGGCTGCCTCCTGGCCCTTTAGTTCCTGAGCTGCTACATATTCCATATAGGAGGCAAAGCCTTCATTGATCCAGATATCCTGCCAGTTGCCGCAGGTGACATAATCCCCGAACCATTGATGTGCAAGTTCATGCGCCACCAGGTAAAACCCGAAATTGTGAATGGTTGTCATGGTCTGGTGCTCCATCCCTCCCCCCAGGGGTGCCATGGCATGTCCGTACTTTTCTTTGGAAAAGGGATAGTCTGTCAGTAACCCGGAATAGGTTGTGATCAAACGGGCCGTCTCTTTGATTCCCTCTTCCCAGTCATCCAGCAACGCATCGGAATCATAAATATAGTTCTGTACCAGCACAGAATCATTCTTTGAAGAGAGAGCCGCATAAAAGGAGTAATCCCTGTAATCAGCCACTGTAAAAGAGAGCAGGTAATAGGCCATGGGATACCTGGTGAGCCAGGTAAAGAGAAGGGTATCTTCACCGCTCTCCTCTATTCCCAGGAGTGTACCATTGGAAGCTGCCATCAGGCCCTTTTCACATGCCAGGGTAAACCGCACAGAATCGATCTTATCCTCCAGTACCTGCTTCACAGGAAACCAGTCGCTGCCATTTAGCGGTTCCGAAAGTGTATAGGTCACATCAAATCCGTAATCGCTATCAGTTGCCTGGTTGATCCCTGCAAAAAATCCCCTCTCCTGGCCTGCCTTCCCGTGGTAGTGCACCCGGACCGCAAAGAGCTCCCCCCCGGTACGGCTCCGGTCCAGTGCGATGTATATGGCACCGTTTTGATGATTGTATGATACCGGGTTGGTAAAAACGGTCGTGGAAATATCATCACTCACATAGACATCCGTTACCCAAAGTGAATCCTGCAGCTCCAGCACCAGCGTATCCAGTTCCCGGGTGGCTTCTACCAGGATAATGGCAAAGCCCGAGATCTCAGTATCCAGATTGGAAACATGCAGTTGCAGGTTGTAATATTTCACATCATAGGCAGAAAGCCACTGATCATAAAGGGGGTTTTGATAATCCTCTCCGGCATATTCATCTAACGGACATGCACCGGAAAGCTGTGCAACTGCCTGCAGTGAAAGGACAGCCATCAAAACGGCCATGATCAATCTGCTCATCTATCTGCTGAATCTGTAGATGGTAACCGCATGAAATTCCTCACCCGGGCGCAACTCAATCGACGGAAAGTCCGGTTGGTTGGCACTGTCGGGGAAATACTGGGTTTCCAGGCAAACCGCACTGTGCTTCTTATAGACCACACCCTGCTTACCTGTAATCTGATCGATATAATTGGTCGTGTAGAGCTGGAGGCCCGGCAGGGTGGTTAACACTTCCATGGAGCGGCCCGATGCCGGATCATGGAGAGCTGCCACCTTTGTGAGTTCACGGGATTGCATTTCCAGGACGTAGTTGATATCGTAACCCGGTTCCACCTCACCGATTCGCTCCCCGATGACCCGCGGAAGCCTGAAATCATAAGGCGTCGATTCTACTAACAGTATCTTTCCGGTGGGAATATTTTCCCGGTCCAGTTCTGTGATCCTGCCGGCATCAATCATCAGTTCATAACCCAGAACATCCCCCACTCCGTTATTCAGGTTGAAATAGCTGTGGTTGGTCAGGTTTACCAGGGTTGGCTTATCCGTTTTAGCCCTGCAGGTAATCTCCAGTTCATTCATGTCATTCAACGAATAGGCTACTTCCGTCATCAGCGTGCCCGGATAACCCTCCTCCCCGTCCGGACTTTCATAACCAAGGGTCAGCACAACCCTGTCGGGATATTTCTGGCTGAAAGGGGTCCAGACCTGTTTATCAAACGCTTTTATCCCCCCGTGCAAGTGGTTTTTCCCCTCATTGGCCTTCAGATGGTAAACCCTGCCATCCAGTTCAAAGCGGGATCCTCCAATACGACCGCAAACCCTTCCAACCATGGCTCCGAAATATGGATGTACCCCCACATACTCCTCCAGGGTGTCAAATCCCAGTACCACATCACCGGTTTCGTTATTTCTATCAGGCACCCGGAGGGCAGTAATGATGGCTCCGTAATTGATAATATCCACCTCCATACCATGATGGTTCACAAGGGTGTATTTATCTATTTCCCGCCCGTCGGACAATGTACCGAAAAGTGTTTTTTCTATTCTCATCTTATTTCTGTTTAATGGAAATAAATATAGGAATTATCGCTCACTATGGAACAAGAATCATAAATGACCGGATAATATATCTTCAAAACTGTTAACCGATGAGCAGGGGCAGGACACATTAACAGGTGAGTCTTTTTACATTATTTTATTCACTTAAATTCACATCTATGAAACCAAATGTAGTTTTAACTAAGGCAACACTGCTGGGAGCCCTGGCGGCTTCCCTTCTGTTCATCAATGCCTGCCAGAAGGAGACAGATCCTTTGCCCGGTCCGGTAGAGGATACAGATATCCTTGCACTTGCAGGCATGCTGCACAATGACATGATCACCTATTATTTTGCCAACCGGCAGGAAGGAACGGAGAATATGGATGGTTCCCTCTCCGAAATGATCGGGCTCTCCTGCGAATACCTGAATCAGCTTGGATATGACCCGGAGATGATCCGGGAGACGAAGCTCCGTGTGGAAAATGCTTTTCAAACCACCTATCTGAAAGGTACGAGCCCTGGAAAATTACAACACGATATCGCGGGCATCATGGAGCAGATCTCGGCAACCGGACTATATGGAAAGCATTTTCAGCAAGAGATCCGGAAAATGCTGAAACTTGTAAAAAAACAGGATGACAGAGTGGTCGTTAAGAAGTATGTGGATAACACCTTTGCCAGGATTGACTTTAAGAAAAATCATGACAGGAAGGGACAGCAGATCTTCGTGGATATCTTTACAGCTTCCTATGCCTTCTGGGAAGCTTACGAGACAAACAACCTGAAAGGCGCCCCGCTTAAACCAAGCAGCTGGGTCATTATCAATGACGGGATCGGCGGGGTCCTGGGAATGGTTTTCGGTCCCCTGGGATCCATTGTAACCGCTACTGTGTTTTCGCTGGGCACCAACCAGGAGATTTAACTATATTTATACCTGAAAAGATGAAACCAATGAAAAGTTTTTCCTATTTCCCGTTAATGCCCTATTTTTTTAAATACATCGGAATGATGCTTGCCCTGGCAGGTCTGGCACTGTTTCTGAAAGGGCACACTGAGTTTCAGCATATGTTCTATGCGGGACTGCTGATCATGACCTTCTCCCAGGAAAAAAATGAATCGGAGATGAGCGGGCTGGTCCGGGCAGAGTCATT
>JANTFK010000176.1 GCA_024763595.1 Bacteroidales bacterium
TTTAAGATTTACCTCCACATTTCCTGAAGCAATCTGATTCTGATTTCTTTTTGTCCTGCAAAATAAAATATCTTTATATACCAGTTTGTTAACAGGATGTTAAAGTAGTAGAGGCTTTTCTATTTGAACCTGGCCACCGGTGTAACACCCCCGGTAACCCGCTGACCCAGCTGAACCAGGATCTGCGTATCGAGGGGAAGAAAAAGGTCCAGGCGTGATCCAAATTTAATGAATCCCATCTCTTCTCCCTGGCTGGCCCGATCGCCCCTGGTGGCATAGCAGCGGATACGCCTGGCCACATAGCCGGCTACCTGCCTGACCAGAATATTACCTGATGGAGTTTCGATCCCGAGGGATGACCGCTCGTTTTGCTGGGATGATTTGGGATACCTGGCCACAAGGTAGTGGCCGGGGAAATATTTCTTGTAGGCGATCTTTCCACTCACAGGGTAGTAATTTATATGGACATCATGTATGCTCATAAAAATGGATAGCTGGATGCACTGTTCACTCAGGTACTCCTCCTGCTGCATCTGTTCGATGGCCACAATTTTTCCATCAGCCGGTGAGACAATGGTCCTTTCATCCAGGAATGGTCTCCGGGCAGGAACGCGGAAAAAACGCAGCACCAGTATGATGAAAACCAGGGATAGCAACAGCGCTGCATATTGTATCGGTGCAGGCAGAAAATATGCGGAAGCGGTAACCAGCAGCACTGCTACAATTACAGTAACTGTTACAATATTCCGGCCTTCACGGTGAATCCTGATCATGGATATAAAGATAAGAGATGTATGATTAACCATATGACAGGAGCTGCAAACAACAGTGAATCAAAACGGTCCAGGATACCTCCGTGCCCGGGTAATAACCTGCTGCTGTCTTTAACATGCATCTTTCTTTTGAGACCTGATTCAAACAGGTCACCTGCCAGTCCGGAAATGCATATGGCGGCTGAAAGTAAGATCCGGATACCGCTGTTGTACATTCCTGAGATTTCAAAGATGCCCCAGCCTCCTATGAAAGTAAAGAGAAATCCGCCAAACAGACCCTCCCATGTTTTTTTCGGAGAGAGCACAGGAGTCATCCTGTGCCTGCCGATCAGGCGCCCTGTCAGATATGCAAAGGTATCATTGATCCATACCAGGGAGATGACAGCCAGGGGAATCAGCGGTTGATAGGTCGTTGATGATCCTGTCCAGCCTAGCCCGAAAAAAGCTGCAAGCGGCAAGGTCAGCCAGCACAGGGCCAGCAACCAGAATTGCCATGGACTTTTTTGCTGGAACAGGTGGAACAGCTCATATATACTGAGCCCGTAAATAACCAGCAGTATAGCTGCAAAAGGTACGGACCCCAGCAGGATGGAACCAATTACCAGGACAATCAATAAGATGCCGGTAAGGGTACGGATGAACAGTTCTTTCAATGCTTTTCAAATTCCCGGATCAGCATCTTTGTCCGGATGACATCATCGCGGTGTACATATAACTCTACATCACCGAATTTATACAATGAATCCTGTTTATTAACCAGAAAGGAGCGGATACCATGACCGGATAGCATCTGCCTGACAAGTTCGGCCAGATAGGCTTGCCCGGCAGAATAGATATGCACAAGGTCACTGTCCATGATTACGCTTGCGAATCGTCCTTTTGTTCCTTTTCTTCTTTTTTATCCGGCAGGGCAGGGGGGACTGCTTCAGCTGCGGATAACCCATCTGGTTCCCCCCACGGTCTTTCCCCAAAGATCTTCTCCAGATCATCACTGAAGATCACCTCTTTCTCAAGCAGAATCTCAGCCAGTTCCTTCAATCCTTTTTTATGCTTCCTGAGGATCGATTTGGCCCTATTATATTGTTCATCGATGAGTGTTTTTACCTCTTCGTCAATCGTTTCTGCAGTCTTCTCGCTGTAAGGTTTTGTGAACGCAAAATCCTGCTGTCCTGTTGAATCGTAGTAACTGCGGTTCCCGATCTTGTCACTCATACCGAAATAGGAGATCATGGCGAAGGCCTGTTTGGTAACCCTCTCCAGGTCATTCAGCGCACCGGTGGATATTTTGTTAAAAGTGAGTTCCTCCGAAGCACGTCCTCCCAGGGTCGCACACATTTCATCCAGCATCTGTTCGGTTGTAGTTATCTGCCGCTCCTCGGGAAGATACCAGGCTGCACCCAGCGCCCTGCCCCGGGGTATGATGGTGACTTTTACCAGTGGGTTGGCGTGTTCCAGCAACCAGCTGATGGTTGCGTGTCCGGCTTCGTGCCAGGCAATGGTCTGCTTTTCCTCTTTTTTGATAATTTTATTCTTCTTTTCAAGTCCCCCGATGATCCTGTCCACCGCATCCAGAAAATCCTGTTTTTCTACAATTTTCTTATTCTTCCGGGCAGCGATCAGGGCCGCCTCATTGCACACATTGGCTATGTCTGCACCGGAGAACCCCGGTGTCTGTTTCGCCAGAAACTTCACATCAACGGATTTGCCAATTTTGATGGGCTTCATATGTACCTCGAAAATGGCCTTTCGTTCATTTAGATCGGGCAGCTCCACATGGATCTGCCGGTCAAAACGTCCTGCACGCAAAAGTGCCTTATCCAGCACATCCGCCCTGTTGGTGGCTGCCAGAATGATCACACCGCTATTGCTGCTAAACCCGTCCATTTCCGTAAGTAACTGGTTGAGTGTATTTTCACGTTCATCGTTAGATCCAAAGTTGGGATTTCTTCCCCTTGCCCGGCCCACTGCATCTATCTCATCGATAAAAACAATACAGGGAGCTTTCTCCTTGGCCTGTTTGAACAGGTCCCTTACACGGGAGGCTCCCACACCCACAAACATCTCCACAAAATCGGAGCCTGACATGGAGAAAAAGGGGACATTGGCCTCACCGGCCACCGCTTTGGCAAGCAGGGTTTTACCGGTTCCCGGGGGACCCACCAGCAGGGCACCTTTGGGTATTTTGCCGCCAAGTTCCGTATATTTTTTTGGATTTTTCAGGAAATCCACAATCTCTCTGATCTCAACTTTGGCCTCTTCCAGACCGGCTACATCATGGAAGTCAACTTTGACATTGGTATCTTTATCAAAAATTTGGGCCTTTGATTTTCCCACACTGAAAATGTTACTGCCCCCGGCACCTCCGCCTCCTCCCATGCGCCGGAGCATGTAGATCCAGATTCCCAGGATGAGCAGGAAGGGAAGCACCCATAACATAATTTCTCCAAGATAGTTTCTGCGGGTAACAGTTGTGTAAGTGGGCCTTTCTCCGGCCGGAAGTCCATTCATCACCCTGTTTAACTCTTCCACAAATACATCCTGACTGATGATGGTGAAGAAGTACTGGGGGACCGTTTGCCCCAGCACCGTATTTGATTTCTGGGATTTAACATCTTCATAGGCAGGATCAGAAAGCTTGTCTGGCTTGATGTAAATCTCCACTTTCTCCTTGTTGACGATAACGATTTTCTCAATATCACCTTCTTTCAGGATCTGGAAAAAGCGGTTGGAATCGATCTCTTTTAAATTTCCACCGTTGCTCATAAGCTGGATACCAATCATAACCAGCAGGATGATCCCTATGATCCAGTAGGAATTAAATTTAGGTTTGTTCATTCCGCCGGGCCTGTTCCCGGGGCCGCCTCCCGGTAAGTTCCCGGGTCTGTTTTTATTATCTGCCATATATTAATTTTATTTTTTCCATCGATTATTCCACCCTCGTAACCTTTCCGTCCGCCCAGAGTTCTTCCAATTTGTAAAAGGACCTGTATTCTTCCTGGAACACATGTACCACCACATCAAAAAAATCCATCAGTACCCACTGGCTGTTCTGCAGTCCTTCCACATGATGAGGCCGTGCCCGGGCCTCCTCTTTGAGCTTCTTTTCGATAGATTCCGTAATGGCACCTACCTGGGTTGTTGACTCTCCGTGACAGATGATGAAACAATCGCAGATGGCATGCTCTACACCGGAAAGATCAATGGTTATGATCTGATGTCCTTTTTTTTCCTGGATGGCTGCTACAATCAATCTTCTCTTTTGCTCCACATTCAACGCATTGCTTTCCTCCATCTGCCTTTTTATTGACAAAGGTAATCAATTTAGCTGTGAACATTTATTCAGCCAAATTAATGATATTTGCAGTAGGTGTTTCAAATACTGTACCATGAAGGAAAAATGGATTTTTCTTGACAGCATTGCCTCTACCAATTCCTATCTTTCCCGGTTGGCACAGCAGCATTTGGGTGTGGAGGGTATGACGGTACTGGCTGATTACCAGGAGGCTGGGAAGGGGCAGGGGACCCATGGCTGGTATAGTGCGAAAGGTGAGAACCTGTTAATGAGCACATTGCTCTTTCCTGTATTTTTGTCAGCTTCCCATCAATTTCAGTTATCCAGGGTGGCATCACTGGCCATTTGTGATGTTCTGGAGGAGATGAAAATCGATCCGTTGATCAAGTGGCCCAACGATATTCTGGTGGATAGAAAAAAGATCGCCGGAATACTGATCGAACACACGATTACTGGCAGGCATATATCCTATTCCATCCTGGGAATGGGATTGAACCTGAACCAGACTACTTTCCCTGAGTTTCCGCTACAGGCGACCTCTGTAAAGCTTGCAGCGCAGATACAGACTATGCCCCGGGAGGTGGCAAAAAGACTCCGGGGCCATCTGGTAACCAGGTATGAGGAACTCCGGAACGGGAACGGCACCGGACTGGAAGAGGCATACCTGGATAAACTGTTTATGTTCAGGCAACGGGCCCGCTTTCATGCTGGAGGTATATCGTTTGATGGAACGATAGAGGGGTTAAGCGAACAAGGTGAGCTCCAGGTGGAACAGGATGGGAAACTGAGGACCTTTGGTTATGGTGAGATCGTATTAGAAATGGTGTGATACCCTGCTTAAAACCTGAATGCTTCCATTTTATCCACGAGGCTGTCAACAAACTGTTTCAGTGGTGATTTGATCATGGGGAGAAGCATTTTGTTTACCTGGGGTTCGATGGTTATTTTGATCCGGGTATCGTTGTCAGCCACCTGTTTCAACTGGATCCAGATGGTGAACTGGTAGTTGGAGATCCCCGGATCGGAGATGATCTTTACCAGGGAGCCGGGTGTTTTTTCAATGATCTGTAAAGCGGTTTTCCCTACCGGATCCACGCGAAAACTACACCGGTCCTTCGAAGATTCCCAGTCACTTACCTTATCTGCCGGAAGCAGCTCTTTAAAATTATTAAAATCGGTAATGAATGTGTAAATCTGCTGGTCATTGAATCCAGCTTTCCCTATCCTGCTCTCAATTCTCATCTTTAAAGATTTTAGTTTTATGCTGTCTTCAGCTTGTCCATCCCGCAGGGTCCTTTCTCCATTGTTGCAGCATTTCAACCTGTTCCTGTTTAATCTCCCCGGAGTCAAGGGCGACCTCAATGAGGGTATGATAGTCCGTAAGGGTTATCAGCTCAATGCCGGCCTGGCTGAAGTTATGCTCAGCCACCGGGAACCCGTAAGTGAAAATGGCTGCCATTCCGGTAACTTCAACACCAGCCTCCCGGAGGGCTTCCACGGCTTTGAGGGAACTTCCGCCTGTACTGACCAGGTCTTCAATCACGACTACTTTCTTTCCCGGGTCCACCCTTCCTTCGATCATGTTCCTGCGCCCGTGCTCTTTGGCCGATGCTCTGACATACACCATGGGAAGTCCCAGTTTGCCGGCCACCAGGGCTCCCTGGGCAATGGCTCCTGTAGCAACGCCTGCAATTACCTGTGATTCAGGGAAATGTGATTTAATAACACCTGTAAAAGCAGTTGTGATGTAGCGCCTGATCTCCGGATAGGAGAGTGTGATACGGTTGTCACAATAGATAGGTGACTGCCAGCCCGAGGCCCAGGTGAAGGGTTTATCCGGCTGAAGAATAACAGCTTTGCTCTGCAGAAGAAGGCCAGCGATCTTCCTGTTGATTTCACTCATTTGTTAAAAGTATCAAATTCCTGCTTATGTATTTAAAAAAGGTTGTGTATCACGTGTCATCCATATGGTGTTGCTCCTGCATATATTGCTGTCCCTCCAGGGTTAAGAAAAAATCAAACCAGATATAGGAGAGCCTGTCGTTTTGATCGACCCGTACAGCATGTTTGGATCCAAGAGGGATATGAAGCAACCTGTTCCCGGTAAGCAGGGCCCGGGAATTACCGGCAAAGCAGGTACACCGGCAATCGTCCAGCCCAAGAAACAACTGGTCAAGCATGGGATGATCATGCTCACCAACCTCGTCCGGACCGGTTGTTTCAACAGATCCCATACAAAAACGTGGTACATATCCTTCCGGAAGGATCATTCTGTTCAGCGTTTTTTCACTTTTAATATCTTCTGTGTAGACCGGGCAGTCGGCCATGGCTTTCAGGTAAAGGTCATCGTAGGAGTCCGGATTACCTGCAATCTCGGCCAGGTCAGCTGCATCCAATCGTTTTCTGATCCGCATGTAGTGAAAGTGACTTCCCTGCGGAACCTTGACCGCATAAGGGGCAGTATGGGGAATCCTGGCTACTGCCACAGACTCAAATATGATTTCCTGCTCCCCGATGCTGAGGGTACCTTTGCCCTGAAGTGACAGCAGAACCTCATAATTTTCCGGACCGGGACGCTCCGTTATTTCAACCGGTCCGGCCGCTGAGACCAGGTCGATTCTCACTCCTTTAACCTCTCCTTCCAGTAAAGATGTATATAATATTGTGCTTAAGGGCTTACCATCCAACTGGTTTAAATCTATATCTGCTGTTCTTATCATGCCTCTTCCTCCGGTTATGTATCTGCTCTGGGGTGCAGTCCCAACAACAGAAAACCCGAAAGTATGACTCCTCCTGCGGAGATCATGAATATGACCGAGAGTGAGATACCTGCATCTTTCAACACTCCCCCCAGATAGATCATCGCTGCGCCGGCAAGTACA